>JANNYI010000025.1:0-13415 GCA_031410015.1 Betaproteobacteria bacterium
CGTATGCCGACACGATCACCGTAAAGGATTTGAATTATCCCGCACCTGGACTCAGCCTCTTCAACTTCCCCACTGTGGTGTCGATCACCGTCGGCGGGTTTCCGACCGCAGTTGCGAACGGGTCACAAACCTTCCTGCAGCAGATGATCAACAGCAACACCGTGGCCGGGGTTTCGTTGAAGTCCGAAAATGACACTTCGTTATTCCTGTATTTCGTACAGAGTCTGCCCTTCTACGACTTGGCAAGCGCCTATGGCCCCTACGCGGTTACATACATCGTCAATTCCCCTTACCCCTACCTAGCCAACAACTTGCCGACTTCGCAAGGACCTCTCTCCTTGGTGAACAGCACGCCAACGGCAACGTTCGCGGGAGTGCTTGGTGCCTTGCCGCCTCCCGTCCCGCTCGCACCCTCGGCGCCGATTCCGGTATCTCCTTGGTGGGCCATTGTCGGCTTGCTGGCAGTGACGCTGGCATTCCGCCGACGACTGTTCGGCTAGTCACCAAACCGGGCAACTAGCGGGAGGGCATCGCCCACTAATCGGGGGCAACATTGGGGGCAACAATTGCCGATTTGTCGCCTGTAGCCCGACAATGTGAATGACACCGCCTCCGCCAGGCCAGCTGCGCAACGGCGGCGGGCGGGCGTCCCGGGATTGCACCCGCACGCCGGGTATCATTCACGCAGCCCGCTCTTGCCCCACCCCACGATGCCCGATCTCCCCACCGGTACCGTTTCGCTGCTCTTCACTGACGTGGAAGGCAGTACCAAGCTGTGGGAAGCGCACGCCACGGCGATGCGCGCGGCGCTCGCGCGGCACGACGCCCTGTTGCGCCACTGCATCGACGACCACGACGGGCACGTCTTCAAGACCGGAGGCGACGCCTTCTGCGCGGCCTTTCACACGGCGTCCGATGCGCTGGCCGCGGCGCTCGAGGCGCAGCGCGCGCTGCTGCGCGAGCCGTGGCCCGAAGCCGCCAGGCTGCGCGTGCGGATGGCACTGCACACGGGCGCGGTCGAATTGCGCGACAACGACTACTTCGGCGCCCCGCTCAACCGGGTGGCGCGTTTGCTGGCCACGGCCCACGGTGGGCAGACGCTGCTGTCCGAGTCGATGCACGACCTGTGTCGCGACCACCTGCCACCGCTCGCCAGCATCAAGGCGCTTGGCGCGCACGGGCTGAAGGACCTGGGCCGAGTGGAACTGGTCTTCCAGGTCTGCCATCCCGACCTGCCGCCAAGCTTTCCGCCGCTCAGGTCGCAAATCACGCCGGTGGACCGCGAAACACCGTCGATCGCCGTGCTGCCTTTCGTCAACATGAGCCGCGACGAGGAAAACGAGTATTTCGCCGACGGCTTGTCGGAAGAGCTGCTGAACGTGCTTGCCAAGATCCGCGGTCTGCGCGTGGCGTCGCGCACGTCGGCGTTCTCGTTCAAGGGCAAGGATGTCGACATTCCAACGATCGCGCAGAAGCTCAATGTGGCGACGGTGCTGGAAGGCAGTGTGCGCAAGTCGGGCAAGCGCGTGCGCATCACCGCACAGTTGATCGAGGTGGCCACGGATTCGCACCTGTGGTCGGAGACCTACGATCGCGAACTCGACGACATCTTCGCCGTGCAGGACGACATCGCGCAGTCGGTGGTCAAGGAACTTCGCGCCGCGCTTATGAAGGAACCGTCCGAGACTGCAGCTGCCACGGCTGCGGTGGCGGACGTGGAAAAGGCCGCCATCGGGCGCGGCCGCAGTCCCGAAGCCTTTCAGCTCTACCTGCAGGGCAAATTCTTCGGCGAACGCACCACGCAGGTGGACACCGACAAGGCGATCGACTTTTTCCAGCAGGCCCTCGCCATCGACCCGAATTTTGCGTTGGCGTGGGCAGGGCTCTCGCACATCCACAGGGTGCAGGCGGGATACGGCTTCGCCCCCATCGACAAGGGCTTCGAGCGCGCCCGCGAGACCGCCCAGCACGCGCTGCGCCTGGCGCCGGACCTGCCTGAAGCTCACATCGAGCTCGGTTTCATCGCCGAGAACCACGACTGGGACTGGGCCGCCGCCGATGCGTATTACCGGCGTGCGCTGGAACTGGCGCCGGGTGACGCCAAGGCACTGCGCGCAGCCGCCGCGCTGGCGCGGATCCTGGGGCAGGTGGACAAGGCAGAGAACCTGATAGGACGGGCCATTGCCCTCGACCCGTTGTCGTCCGCCACGCACCGCCAGGCGGCGATGATCTACCTGATCAGCGATCGTCTGGAGGAAGCAGCAACGTCGTTCAAGCTGGCACTCGACATCAGCCCCGACGCCGGGCTTCACCACGCCTTTCTTGCGATCGTGCGTTGCTGGCAGGGCCACGTCGACGAGGCACTCGCGCTGGCCGGGCAGGAGTCGCACGACGTCTTCCGCAACCTGGCCATGTCGATCATCCAGCACAAATTGGGCAACGCAGCGGCGTCGAACGCTGCGCTGCAAACGCTGATCGACGGATTTGCGTGGACCGCAGCCTTCCAGATTGCCGAGGCCTATGCACTTTGCGGCGAAGTGGACAAGGCCTTCGAATGGCTCGAAACCGCGTATGCGCAACGCGACCCCGGCGTGGTGTACACCGCAGTGGATACGGCGCTGCGACCGCTGCATGGCGATCCGCGCTGGCAACCGTTCGTGCGCAGGCTCGGGCTGCGCTGAAGACCGGCTCCATTGCCGGTTGGCGATCGTGGCTTCCGGTGCAATGAAAATGGCGAGCCGCAATGCCCGCCATCATTTGGGTGACGCGCGACCTGCCCGACCGCTTTGCTTCGCAGCGACTACTACTTCTTCGGTACCGGCGCCCGCACTGCCGGTGCGGGTGGTGCTGCCGGCGGCTTTCGAACCCGCGATGTCCTTCGTGAAGAAGTCGAGAATGGCCGCCTTGCCGCTCACGCCGGACGCGCCCGGCGGAAGCAGCAGCGCGTCGTCGGCATACTGCGCCGCCACGCCTTTGGCGTCGCCGCCGTTGTACGCCTTTTCCCAGCTCAGCGACTGGGCACGGATGGCGGTTTCATCGGCGCTTGGCGCCGCTACTGCGTTGGAAACCAGCGCCAGCACGACGATACTGCCCGCAAGCCACGACTTGCTGCCGCAACCAAGCGTCTACTCCTCCCGGGTGGAATTTGAACCGTCGGTCACGCGGACCGCGTTTTTGCCGTGCTAAAGCGGCGCGCACATGATGACCCCAACCGGACCATACCCCTCCGGAATCCAACCCTGCACCAGCATCTGCGCCCGTACCGTCGTGCTCGTCGTGTAACGATGGTTCGGCGCGCCGCCCTGCCCGTTGTTGTAGAGCCGATAAACCGGCTGGGTGAGTGCCGGGCAATTGCCACTGATGTCGGCTTTGGCCATGTAGAAGACGACCGCCTCGAACAGCCAGTTCGGATTGGCCTGGACGATGGAGCATTCGGGCGCGTCCGGCGTGTAGAAGTGCGAGCTCTTCGGCGCGAAGGTCGTGCTGAAGAAGCGACAAACCGACGCCAGCCCCGACTGCGGGTTGGTATATACGTTGAATGACCGCCCGGTGCGCGCCCACCCCACGAACGTGCCGTTGTCGAGCTTCGTGATCTCGACGGCGATTGCCGTCACAAAGTAGTGGTCGAATGCGGCGTGATAGTACTCGATGGCGGTCGCGGTCGTCGGTGTCGGCGGCGCCGATGTAACTCCTACTCCGTTGAGCTGAATGAACTGCGGACTGTTCAGTCCATTGCTCGTGACTACGACATTTCCGCTCCAACTTCCGGCCGCGTGCGGAGAGAAGGTCACGCTCCCGGTGCAACTGGCCCCGGGCAGCAATACGGTGCAACCGGAGGTGAATCCGACGTAATCAAGCGTATTGGTGAGCGTCACACTCGAAATCGTGACGGTTGTTCCACCCACGTTGGTGATGGCAAAGCTTTGCGGCGCGCTGGAGGTACCGACGAATTGATTGCCAAAGTTCAGCGCATTGACAAACGACAATAGACCGGGTGTGACCGGCGGCCCGACGACGAGGGGCGACGGAAAATTGATGTAGTCCCTGACGCTGTAGCCGCCATTGGTCGAACCTCCATCGAACTCGGTGAGAATCATCACCGCCGCCCACGATCCATTCGGAGGCGAACTGAACGCTATCGTGCCGGACGAAATGTTGAAGAAATAGGAATTGCCCGCAAGCTGTCCCAAGCTATGCGTTGCCAGCTTGTAGCCAACCTGCGCAGTGCCGTTGTAGGGAACCGGGAATGCCCACAGTTCCATATGCAGGGTTCCGGACGTTCCACCGTTGGTGAAATTCTCGACCCTGTTCGCCGTCAGGACTGCCGTCGCTCCGACGTAGGTATAGGCAACACTTCCAACGTACTGGACGTTCGACGCCCGCGAATCTCCGGCGATCAGTCCGGAGAACGCAATCAAGGCGACGACTGCGAATTTCAACCCGTTCAGGACGATGCGTGGCATGGCCTCTCCCCAGGACGTGACGCACGATGTAGTTCGTCGGGGCACGGTTGCGAGAACGCCCCTCACTCGTAGTACGCTTTCTGGCTGCCTTGCGCAAGCGAATCCTCGCGCTCGCCATCGTCGTCGCGAACGGTGAAGCCTCGTCGGGTTTGCTGCTTGTGCGGGAATATCTAGACGGGACCCCGCTGCGCCTGCGCGATCTGCACCAACTCCTCCCGCACCACCTTGCCGTTGGCATTGCGCGGCAGTTCCGCGACGATGATGATGGTTTGCGGCGCCCGACCGCGCAGCAGGTCGTTGCAGCCGCGCATGACCGTGTCCATGTCGAAGGGGGCATGCGTCACCACCGCCGCCCAGACCTTGATCATGCCGTCGGCATCGGGCATGCCGAAGGCTGCCGCGTCGACGATGCCCGGTTGCGCCCGCAGCACCTCCTCGATCACGTGGGGGCTGATCTTGTCGCCGCCGTTGTTGATGACCTCGGCCACGCGGCCCGTGATCACGAGGTGTCCCTGCGACACTGCCCCCAGGTCGCCCGGATAGAACCAGCCGTCGCGAAACGCCTCCGCCGTCGCCGCCGGATCGTCGAAGTAGCCATCGGCCAGGAGATCACTGCGCACGCGCAGGATGCCTTCGGTACCCGCGGGCAGCGGACGGTCGCGCGCATCGACCGCCTGCATCTCCACATTGGCGTACAGGTGCCCCACCGCGCCGGGACGATCGATCAAGTCCTCCATCAGCGCGCCGGCCACGCTGCCGGTCTCCGTTGCACCGTAAGTGGAAAGGATGTTGGGGCACAGGCGCTCGCGGGCGCGCTTCCAGAGCGCATGGGGCAGATGGCTGCCGCCGACTTCGACGATGGCCAGCGACGGGAAGGGGCCGGCGTCGGCGGGGCGTGCGTCCACCAGTCGCTGCACCAGTGCCGGCGCCACGACGAGGTAGTTGACCTCGTATCGCGATATGCCGTTGAGGATGTCGTCGAGGGTGCCGGTGAACACGACGAGACCGCCCCGCCCCAGCACGCGCATCGTGTCGCGAAATCCATAGGCTGCCCGCGGTCCCACGGCGAAGATCTGGCGCGGTTCACCCGGCAGGGGTGCAAAGCGCTCCTTGGCCGCGATGCGCCGCGTCAGCAGTGCGTGGCTGATGCCGATGTGCTTGGGTTGGCCGGTGGTGCCGGAGGAATCGAAGTACGCGCAGATGGCGGCGGCATCCTGAGCCGACGGCACGGGGGGCACCACGGCCTCCGGCGACGGCGCGACAAACCAGCCATGCGGCACGGGAATCATGCGCACGCCGGCGGCCGGAGGCGTGTTGTCCGGCGCCAGGCAACCGGCGCACGCCGCGAGTGGGTGCCCGGGCGTGGCGCTGGCCACGCCGATGCGCGCCGCGGCCAGCGCCAGCACCAGAAACATGTAAGGCGGCGAGAAGGCCACTATCACCGTCTGCCCTGCACGAAGGCCGTGATCGAGGAGGCGCTGCGCAATCGCGTCGATGGTCCGGTCCAATTCGCCGTAGCTGACGGCGACGCCGCCGAGCTTGATGACGGCGGTCTTGTCCGGATGAAGTTGCGCGCACTGGCGCAGCGGGTCGGTGATGTTCATGGCGTTGGGATTGGAGTTGTTGGCGGGCCGGACTGCTGGACGAAGGTGCGGGACGCGGTTACCGCCATGGCGACTGGCGCAAGCGCTATTGTCCACGGTCGCCGGTTGCCGGACAATGCGCCCCGGTAGCGTTCTTCCCGTGGTGACATTCCGATGCATGTGCGGTTACAGCAACTGTCGATGGTGCTTGCGCTCGTGGCCCTGCCGTGGGTCGACGCGCATGCGCAGGCCTACCCGACGCGACCCATCCATCTGGTGGTCGGTGCGCCGGTGGCCTCCGGCATGGACCTGAGCGTGCGCATCCTGGCCGAGCGCCTGCGCGAGGACCTCGGGCAGCCGGTGATCGTGGAGAACCGGCCCGGGGCGGACGGCATCATCGCGGCCCGCACGGTGGCTGCGGCGCCACCGGATGGCTACACGCTGCTGCCGTCCACCAACTCGCAGATGTCGATCAACCCGATCCTGAACCGCAACCTGTCCTACGATCCGCTGCGCGACTTCGAGCCGATCGCGATGTTCACGCGGGTGCCGCTGGTGCTGGTGGTCAATGCGTCGCTGCCGGTGAACTCGGTGGCGGAACTGATCGCGTACGCCAAGGCCAACTCGACGCTGCTCAACTACGGCTCGGGCTCCAGCGTCTTCATGTTCAGCACGGAGATCTTCAAGAGCCTTGCCGGCATCGAGATGCGCCAGATCCCCTACAACGGCATCCCGCCGGTGGTGTCGGGCTTGCTGGCCGGCGACGTGCAGGTCGGCATTGTCAACCTCGCGCCGGCATTGGCGCACATCAAGGCCGGCAAGTTGAAGGCGTTGGCGGTGATGAATGCCACCCGCGAACCGCTGCTGCCCGACGTGCCCACCCTCGCGGAAGCAGGCGTGCGCGGCTACGACGTGCTGGTATGGATCGGGATGTTCGCGCCGGCGGGTACGCCGCCGGAGATCATCACGCGCCTGCACGACGCCATCGTCAAAGCCATCGCAGTGCCCGAGGTGCGCGACAAATTGCTGGCGGCCGGGATGATCCCGACCCCCAGCACGCCCAACGCGCTTGCCGCTACCGTGCGCCGTGAACTCGAGGCGTTCGGCGCAGTGGCCAAGGCGAACGGCATTACGGCCCGCTGACGCGTCACGGTCCGACCATGTTCACCGGCGTCGTGTTGACGAGGCACGTCCAGCACGCGCCGCTGGCCGCGGCATTGGACAGGATCGAATACGTGTTGAGGTGCGGCGCCGTGCCATCCGCCGTGGCGTAACTCGCGCTGCCGTTGGCGTTGCGCACCAGCGTGAAGGCGCGCACCGGTGCCTGCGGGAAGGTGCTGAAGTTCAGCCAGTTGAGATCGTTGCTGTAGCCGCGGATGTTCCCCGCCGGGCTCACGATGCTGGGCGACTCGAAGTACATCCCCTGGAATGACTTGCCGGCGGTGGTCCAGCCCTGGTTCAGCAGCACGCCGTTGAGGTGGAGCGTGCCATTCGCCTTCAACACGATGCCTCCGGGAAACACGAAATCGTTGGTGGTGCCGCCGGCCAGCGTCAGGTTGCCGGTGGACTGCACGATGAGGCTGCCGCCGCCGTAAGCCGGATCGGGCACGCCCGCCGCACGCATGCCACCGGGGGGCACCACTGCATTGTTGGGCGGCACGTTGGCGCCGGCCGGCCACGCCGACGGCATCGACACCGTGGCATTGCCGTTGGCCATCACGTTGATGGCCTGCGGCGCGGGTCCGTACGCATTGAGCGTCACGGCGATGTTGGCGCCGCTGCTTGGGAAGAGTTGCAGGCTGTTCAGCAGGAAAAACGCGCCATTGGCCGGGTTGTTGGCGTTGCCGAACGTGTGCAGCGCAATGGCGTTGCCCCTGAACGCGCCGCCGCCGTTGATGCCGGCGCCCAGCACCTCGAGGCTGCCGCCGCCATCGAGCGTGCCCGCGTTGACAACCGCCTGCCCGATGTTGAAGTTCGCGCCCAGCGCATCAACCATCAGCCCCGACGTACCGACGATGCTGCCGCCGGTGTACACATTGATGCCTTTGCTGTTGCCGACGACCAGCGTGGGCGCGGGCGCGCCGTTGCCGCCCTGCGCGCGCAGCGTGCCCGCAATCGCGCTGCCGGCCTGATTGGCGTTGATGATCCTGGCGGTCTGTCCGGGTGCTCCGGACACGACGGAAATGACACCGCCCGGCGCGATGTTGAGACCGAGGAAGTCGATTTCGACGAACGAGCCGGGCGCGCCGGGCACGCTGCCCAGCTGGATCGCGGCGACCGGCTGCATGTCGAGGATCAGCGAGCCGGACAAGGTTGCACCGGTCACGGCCAGCGGACCGTAGGGATTGGCGAAGATCGTGCCCGTACCCGGCGCGGGCGCGCCCACGACCTGCGTGAGTCCGGCAATCGACGCGGCGTTGGCGCCATCGCCGGAATAGGTGGCCGCCATCACGCGCGTACCGGCCAGCAGTGCAGGCGCATTGCACGTGGCCGTGCGCGTGTTGCCCGACCCGGCCAGCGCCACCGCCGCGCAACCGACGATGTCATTCCCGCCGTCCTTGAAATTGACCGAACCGGTGGGCACCGTGCCGGTGACCGTGGCGTTGAACGTGACACTCATGCCCACGGTCGACGGATTCGCGCTGCTGCTCAGCGTGGTGGTGGTCGGCGGTCCGCCGGAACAGCTCGGAAACCGGAACGAGCCGATGCGCGTCTGCCAGTTGCCGGTGGCGCCGTTGGCCGGGCTGCTGTAGTACTGGTTGGTATACCAGAACGTGCAATCGTCGACCGGGTCCATGCTCATCGCCGTGTAGTCGCCCCAGCGTTCGCACGGCGCGCCGCCGCACTTGTTGGTCTGCGAACCGGCACCGGCGATCAGGACCTGCTCCGTCTGCGGCAGCGCGTTCGGCGGATCGATGGCCAGCCGGCCCGCATAGGCGATGCTCGGAAAATTCGGCGGCGAGCCACTGGACGTGCTGTACCCCAAGGCCATGTTGCCATGGCGGTCGACCGCAAGACTGCCCATCCAGCGATGCAGCACGTTGTCCGGCGCATGGATCTGCTGCTGCACGGGCGTCGTGGCTACCACCGTGCCGGTGACGTCGATCTGCGCCCATTGTGGCGCGAGGATGCCCGACAGCGATTGCACGGTATGGACGACCCACAGCGATTCCTGCGTGCCCACCTTGCGGTACTGTGCCTTCTGCATCAGGCGGTCGCCCAGCGTATCGAGCGTGTTCGACGTGTTGGGTTGCGGCGCGTTGGGCAGGACGAAGTCGTATTCGTCCTGCGCGACGAACACCGGTAGGCCCAGCGTGCCACCGCCGCCACAATTGGCGCCGGGCGTGAACTTGCGCACCTCGAAGTTGAAGTCGGTGGTCGACTCGGATACGAAATAGTTGGGCGTGCCCGGCGGAATGGCGGCGGCGGCCTTGCCGCTCGCGTTGCTGGGCAGCATCGTGAACGGGGTGACCGCGTTGTTGATGAAGCCGAGCGACCATGTCAACGGCTGGCCCGCGTACAGGTCGGCGCGGCTGAACGACGCGTAGGCGGTGCCGATGAAACTGTCCCCGGGAAAAACGAATTCGTTGGCCGCCATGTACAGGCAGTCGTTCCAGATGCCGAATTTCGAATAATCGTTGAGTGCGCCGACCGGCGGCGTTCCCGGCGTGCCCGGGTCCATTCGCAGCGGATAGAAGTACCAGCCGCCCGCCACCGGATCGCCCGACTTCGAGACCGCGATGCATTGGTAGAACGGCCCGGCGGGTTCGCCGGCCACCACTGCAAACGCAAACTGCGTCAGGATCCAGCGATCCGCCAGCGCGTCGTAGACGACGATGGGATCGCCCTGCGAGTTGCCGTTGCACGGCGTGCTGCCGATGCCGCTCCAGAGCTGGTTGTCGGTGAACGTGGCGAGCGCCGTGCCGGTCTTGCTGTAGATGCCGAACGCATCGTTCACCGCGAGGATGTAGTGGTTGGGCCCCACATCGCCATTGGTGTCGGGCGGCCACCCGGCGCCGCATTGCCCGCCGGCGCAGGTGTCGGTGAAGCTGATGCCGGGAAAATTCTGCTGCGTGGCCGGCATCGGCGCAGCAGGCGCCACACGCGCAGCGGATGCTGCCGCTCGCCGGAATTCAGGCAGCGTGCGCAGGTGCTGCTGCTGGCGCCGCAGCGGAAAGTACCGGGGCAGCGCCGGCGTGGACAGAACCCTGGGCAGGTTGCGCAGATCGCCGTTGAACTGCAGCGGCGCCACGCGCGCACCGTCGACGGTGTAACCCTCGACATCAGCGGCCGTTGCGAGCGGCGCCGCCACGGCAACCGCGCTGCACATCATCGCCAGAATTCGCGGAAGCCCGCGGCGCCATGCCTTCATGAATTACCCCCGGTTAGCCGGACACGATCACGCAGATCGCGCGCAATGCATGCTCACGGCAGACTCGGGGAGTGTCAAGTTTTCACGCGCTCGTCGCGGACGCCCTCCAGGCGCCATCGCGGCAGGCGCCCGCATCGTGCGGTCGACCTGCCGCAATGATCACGGCGATGTGCGCGCGTAGTACCCGGTGCCTTCCAGCACCCACGCCGGGAATGTCGCCTGCACGTACGTCTTCTCGGCTTCGGAGATCGTGTAGAAGTGCTGCCCGCCCGTGTTGAAGCGATAGACCGGGCTCGTGCCCGCGGTGATGGTCGGATACGTGTAGAACGCAATCCCTTCGAAGGCCCACTGCGGGAACGTCGCCTGCACGTAGTCCTTCTCGGCCGCGGAGATCGTATAGAAGTGGTACGTGCCCGTGTTGAAGCGATAGACCGGGCTCGCGTTGACCACGGGATTGGGGAACACGTAGTACGAAATGCCTTCCAGCGCCCACGTTGGGAAGTTCTGCTGCACCGCGACCTTCTCTGCCTCGGAGATCGTGTAGAAGAAGAAGGAACCCGTGTTGAAGCGGTAGAGCGGAAGCGCGGCTTGTCCCGGCAGGCCGATGGTCTGCCAGAACGCGAGGCTCGTCGACGGCGCATTGGATGCGTCGCCGCCATAGGCGCCCTTGAGCGGATGGTTGCCCGCTGCGAGGCTTGCCGTATCGCACGTTGCCGTGCGCGTGTTGCCCGCGCCGGACAACGGCACGGCGCTGCAGCCCGCCAATGCCACGCCCGCTTCGGTGAAGCTCACCGTGCCGGTCGGGACGTTGCCGGTCACCGAAGCCACGATGGACACGGTGGCGCCCACGGCCGCAGGGTTGACCGCGCTCGACATCGCCACCGACGTGGCGGTTCCGGTGGCCGCATTCACCGTTTGCGCGAACGCGGGACTGGTCGATGTCAGGTTGCCGCTGTCGCCGGCGTAGACCCCCGTGATGCTGTAGGTGCCCGCGGCGAGGCCGTTGGTGCTGCATGCAGCGGTGCGCGCGTTACCCGAGCCGGTCAGCGCCACGGCACCGCAGCCACTGATCGTGGCGGCACCGCTCTTGAAGTTGACGTTGCCGGTCGGCGCATTACCCGTGACCGTGGCGGTAAACGTGACGAGCGCGCCGACGATGGTCGGATTGGCACTGCTGCCCATTGCGGTCGTGGTGTTGCCGGGTGGGGCCGCATTGACCGTTTGCGTAAGTGTCGAACTGACCGACGTGAGGTTGCCGGCATTGCCGCCATACGTGGCAACGATGCTGCGCGCGCCTTGCGCCAGCGCAGAAGTCGCACACGTGGCGGTGCGCACATTGCCGGAACCGCCCAGCGCCGACGCCGCGCAGCCCGCGATCGTCACGCCGCCGTTGGTGAACGCCACGCTGCCGGTCGGCGCGACGCCCGTCACGGTCGCGGTGAACGTGACGTTGGCGCCGACGGTCGACGGATTGAGGGAGCTGGCGAGCGTGGTCGTGGTGGACGTGGCCGGTGCGTTGACCGTCTGTGAGAACGGGTTGCTGGTCGAGCTGCTGTTGTTTGCATCGCCGTTATAGACCGCCGTGATGCTGTGCACGCCGACGGCGAGGGTCGTCAGCGCGCAGGTGACGGTGCGAACGTTGCCGGCGGCCGATGCAAGGGCCAGCGACGTGCACGTCGGGATGGAGGCGCCGGCATCCTTGAACGTGACGTTGCCAGTGACGTTGCTGCCGGTCACGGTGGCGGTGAACGTGACGCTTGCGTTCTGGATCGACGGCGTGCCCGAACTCGTGACCGCGGTGGTTGTGGCCGTCAGGCCGGACTTGGTGACCTTCACCGTCAGCGAGGCCGGGGTCGGCCCCGAGGCCGGCGTGAACGTCAGCACATCGAACGTGATGTTGTGCGTGATGTCGGTGTACGAAAGTCCGGCCAGCAGCGCGCCGTCGGTGAACGACGCCGTAAGGGGCGTCATGTCGAGGAATTCGGTGTCGTTCGACCCCGAGTCGCAGCTGCCGCAGATCACGTCGAATGGCGATGAGATGCGAAACTGTGCGCCGGTGTTGGGAAACGCGGACAGCCCGGAATCGAAGCCGATCGGCTGCCGGAACTCGAGCCAGTAGGTGCGCGTTAGGCTGCCGGTGGGCACCTTGATCGCATATTGCGGCTGGCCGCCGAGTTCGAGCGGGGTCAGCGTGTAGGTGGTCGAGCCGCTCGTGTGCGTGGCCACGGTACCGCTGCCGATATAGCCGAGGTCGAGCTTCTGCGACGCCGAGAAATGCATCGTGCGCTGGTTGCCCATGATCACGAAGGGGTCGCCGTATTCGGAGGCGGAACAACCGGTCGTCGCGATCACGTTGGTGCCGCAGTCGAGGCTGCCCGCATGCAGCAGGCCGAAGTTGTGGCCCAGCTCGTGCCCGATGGTGGACAGCGTCATGCTGCGGTTGGTGTAGGCGCGCTTGAAGTTGATGTAGCCCAGACCCAGCCAGCCGCATGCCGGAATGTTGTTGACGACGTACAGGATGCCGCCGGAGTAGTTGTTCCAGTTGACGCCGGGATAGCCCGCTGCCGCGGCGCGGTTCTCGCCTTCGGTTTCGATCGAGGTGAGAATCGCGTCGAGTCCAGCACCGGAGCACGACACCGCTGGAAGGAGCGCCGCCGCCTGCAGCCATGCCGTGGGCGGTGCGGGTGCCGCGGGCGTCCCCGCCACCGTCCCCGCCAGCAGTTGCTGCCCGTACGACACATCCTTGTAGTACTCGGCCACGCTCTGCGTGGGGGACGCGCCGAACATGAGGCTCTGCACCGCGGCAATGGTAGCCGGGTCGGCCGGGTAGACGGCCGGGGCCACGCTCGTCGGATACTTGAGCGGCAGCACCATGAAGTTCGATGTGACGTAGGCCAAGTCCTTGCGGTTGTCGCCGAGGTCGGTCTTCGGCGTTTGGTCTGGTGGCGCCAGGATGACGATCCGCTCCGCCTGCAGGTAGCCGGCGGCGTTCACCGG
>JANNYI010000026.1:0-3598 GCA_031410015.1 Betaproteobacteria bacterium
CGCGGGCCCCGTTGGCGTGGGTTCAGCCTCGCTGGCAGACCGCGCGCCGAACCTGGGAGGGTGACGCCTCGCCTACGGGGGCCTGCGGGCGCCTTGGTGCGGGTCGTCCATCATGATGACGACGCCACCAACGCACTGGCCGCCTCCACCAGACCGCTTGCTGCAGGGTCGAACATGGACGCGGCCGGGGAACGCAGCCAGGTCAGCTGGCGCTTGGCCAATTGGCGCGTGGCGGCAACGCCCCGTTCCCTCAATGTGGCGGCGTCGATGTCGCCGTCGATGAACGCCCAGGCCTGCCGGTAGCCCACGCACCGCATCGACGGCATCCCCTCCGCCAGCGCATACCGTTGCCGCAGGTCCCGCAACTCATCGACCAGACCCTGCGCCAGCATCGAGTCGAAGCGCTG
Organism: Betaproteobacteria bacterium; assembly: GCA_031410015.1. Taxonomy (GTDB): domain Bacteria; phylum Pseudomonadota; class Gammaproteobacteria; order Burkholderiales; family Casimicrobiaceae; genus VBCG01. The sequence continues at coordinate 408 of JANNYI010000026.1, forward strand.
CGCGATGGCGGCGTGCAGCCGCGCCCTGTCCTCCGGAACCAGCGCAATGGCCACCGTCGGCCCAAGGGCCGAAGGCGTCGCTGCGCGATGCCCCTGCAATTGCGAGAGCGGCAATCCGGTGATGCGCTGTACCTCCAGCGCGCGCTGGATCCGCTGCGCGTCGCCGGGCGGCAGCCGCGCCGCCGTCACCGGATCGACGCGCGCGAGCTCGGCGTGCAGCGCCGGCCAGCCGTCGCGCGCCGCCCACGCGTCGAGTTCGGCGCGGATCGCCGCGTCCGCCTGCGGCAGCGCCGACAGCCCTTCCTGCAGCGCCTTGAAATAGAGCATCGTGCCGCCCACGAGGATCGGCATCCGCCCGCGGCTGCGGATTGCGGCCACGGCAGCCTGCGCGTCGCGCACGAACATCGCGGCGGAATAGGCCTGCGTCGGTTCGAGCAGGTCGATCAGGTGATGCGGAATGCGCGCCTGTTCGGCGACGGAGGGCTTGGCGGTGCCGATGTCCATGCCGCGATAGACCTGCGCCGAGTCGACCGACACGATCTCGCCGCCGAGGCGCTGCGCCAGCGCCATCGCCAGCGCGCTCTTGCCCGACGCGGTCGGGCCCATCAGCAGGATCGCGGGCTGCAACGGGCGGCGCGCTAACGGCCGCGCATGAACAGCCGGTCGATGTCGGCCAGCGGCAGTTGGTACCACGTCGGGCGGCCGTGATTGCAATGGCCCGCGCGCTCGGTATCTTCCATCTGCCGCAGCAGCGCGTTCATTTCCGGCACCGTCAGCGCGCGATTGGCGCGCACCGCCCCGTGGCAGGCCATCGTCGACAGCATTTCATCGCGGCGCGCCGTCAACGCTGCGCTGCCGCCGAATTCACGCATGTCGTGCAGCACCGCGCGCGCCAGCGTGACCGGGTCGGCATCGGCCAGCGGGGCCGGCACGCCGCGCACGGCAAGCGTGGCCGGGCCGATGGCCGAAAGCGCGAAACCCAGCGCTTCGAGCGCCTCCGCGTTGTCCGCGGCCGCCGCCATCTCGAGTGGCTCGGCGGCGAAGGTGGCGGGCACCAGCAGCGGCTGTACCGGCAGCGTTGCATCGAACGACGTCTTGAGGCGCTCGTAGACGATACGCTCGTGCGCCGCGTGCATGTCGACGACCACGAGTCCCGCGCGGTTCTGCGCGAGGATGAAGATGCCGTGCAGTTGCGCGAGCGCGAAGCCCAGTGGATGCAGATCGTCCGCCGGCAGCGCGGGCGCGGCCGGTCGCGCGCCGAACAGCGTGGCGTAGAACGACGAGGGCTCGCCCGCGGCGCCGGACGTTGCATCACGCCCGGGCCAGGCCAGTGCCGACTGCGTGGCGAAGTTCGCATGGCCGGCCGGCGCCGACGATCCCGTCGGCGCCGAGGTGCCGTGGCTGGCAAAGGCGGGCGGTATCTGCGCCGCGACGATGCCCAATCGCGCGGCCGCCGAGAACGCCGGCTGCTCGGCCGCGGTGGCGGCCAGCGCGCGTTCGACCGCGTGGCGGACAAACTGGTGGATGGCCCCGGCATCGCGAAAGCGCACCTCGATCTTCTGCGGATGCACGTTGACGTCCACGCGCCGCGGATCGATCGTGAGCCAGAGCGCATATGCCGGCTGCCGGTCGTGGTGCAGCACGTCGCGGTAGGCTTCGCGCAACGCATGCTGCAGCACCCGGTCGCGCACGAAGCGGCCGTTGACGAAGCAGTACTGCGCGGCGCGTTGCGTCGCATGCGCGGGCAGCACCGCAAAGCCGGCCAGCGCGATCTCGGGCGTGGATGCGTCCACCGCCGCGGACTGTGCCGCGAATTCGGGACCCAGCAACTGCTCCACGCGCGCCTGCCGTCCGCCGGGCGTGAGCCGCTGCGTGACGCGGCCGTTGTGCTGCAGCGTGAATCCGGTCACCGGATGCGCCAGCGCAATGCGGCGAAACGCCTCGTCGCAGTGGCCCCACTCGGTGGCTTCCGTGCGCAGGAACTTGCGCCGCGCCGGCGTGTTGAAGAAGAGTTCCTCGATGGTGACCGACGTGCCGGACGCAAGCGCCGCCGGCGCGATCGGGGCGACGGTGCCGCCCTCCACTTCGATGCGCCATGCATGCGGCTTGCCCGCCGCGCGCGACACCAGGGCGAGCCGCGATACCGAGGCGATGGACGCCAGCGCCTCGCCGCGAAAGCCGAGCGAGGCGATGGCCTCGAGGTCGAGCGCGGACGTGATCTTCGACGTCGCGTGCCGCGCCACGGCCAGGGCCAAGTCCTCGCGGTCGATGCCGCGACCGTTGTCGGCAACGCGCAGGCGCTTGACGCCGCCCTGCGCCACGTCGACGTCGATCTGGGTCGCCCCGGCATCTATCGCGTTCTCCAGCAATTCCTTCAGCGCCGCTGCCGGCCGCTCGACGACTTCGCCGGCCGCGATCTGGTTGATCAGCAAATCGGGAAGCGTGTGGATGGCGCCCATCAGCGCAGCAGGCCCTGCGCCCAGCGCGCGTACACGCCGTCCGCCACTTCACCCAGCGCGGCCAGCCGCGCGTCGAGGTCGCTTTGCATGTCCGCGGCGCTCTGCACGTGCGCAGTGGACCGCGCGGGCAATTCACCGGCGCTGCTGTCGCACCACGACTGGACAAGCTCGCGCGTCATTTCGATGTGGCACTGGAAACCGATGTGCCGGTCGTCGATGATGAAACCCTGGTTGGCGGCAAAGCTGCCGGTGAGCACCCGGGTTGCGATCGGCGGCAGGTCGAAGGCATCGTAGTGCCACTGGAAGCCGGGCAGGCGGGGCCGGCCGCCGAACCAGTCGCGGCGCGCGCCGCGGTCGCAGACGTCGACGTGCATCCAGCCGATCTCGGGCTCGCGCATGCGCGAGACCGGCGCGTCGAGCGCCTTGGCCATCAGCTGGCCGCCCAGGCAATGCCCGATCACCGGCACGCCGTCGCCCATCGCATCGCGCAGGAAGCCGCACAGCGGCGCCACCCATGGCAGCGCGTCGTTCACGCTCATCGGACCGCCCATCATGCCCACGCCGGAATAGCCGGCCGTGCTGGCCGGCACCGCCCCACCTTCGTCGAGCGGCACCAGCACCCACGGGACGTCGTGCGCGGTGAGCCATTCGCCGAAGCGCCCCGGCGTCTCGGTGGGCGAAAAACGAAAGACGGCGACAGGCAGCATGGGTGGCAGTAAGGAAGGATGGTCG
>JANNYI010000027.1:0-1419 GCA_031410015.1 Betaproteobacteria bacterium
CATCATTTCTGCGCGGGCATCCGCTACCTGTTCCTCGACCTCAACAAGGGCCTGGACCTGCCGGCTGCCCGCATGAGCAGCTGGGCCGTGCTCGCCGTGAGCCTCGCGCTCACCGCTTTCCTCGGGGCAAAGCTATGGTGAACCGCGTCGTCACCGGGGCCCATTACGGCCTGCGCGACTGGCTTGCGCAGCGCATCACCGCCGGGATCATGGCGGTCTACACGGTCATCCTCCTCGTGGTGCTGCTGGCTGGCCAGCCGATCAATTACGGCGTCTGGCGCGACCTCTTCATGCAGGGCTGGATGCGGGTGGCCACGCTGCTGTTCGCCGTGAGCCTCGCCTGGCACGCCTGGGTCGGGGTGCGCGACATCATCATGGATTACATCAAACCGACCGGCCTGCGCCTCGCGCTGGAGGCGGCGGTGTTGCTGACGGTCGCCGGCTATCTTGCCTGGGCCATCCAGATCCTTTGGAGATAAGAGCGTGTCGCTTCCCGTAAGAAGGTTTGACGCCGTCGTCGTCGGCGCAGGTGGTTCCGGCATGCGCGCCTCCCTCGAGCTCGCGCGCGCCGGCATGAAGGTGGCGGTGCTCTCGAAAGTGTTTCCGACGCGGTCCCATACGGTCGCCGCGCAGGGCGGCATCGCCGCGCCGCTGGCCAACTCGACCGAGGACAACTGGCACTGGCACATGTACGACACCGTCAAGGGTGCGGACTACCTGGGCGACCAGGATGCGATCGAGTACATGTGTCGCCGCGCGGTCGAGGTCGTGGTCGAGCTCGAGCACATGGGCATGCCCTTCGACCGGCTGGAGAACGGCAAGATCTACCAGCGCCCGTTTGGCGGCCACACCCAGGACTACGGCAGCGCGAAGATGGCGATGCGCTCCTGCGCAGCCGCGGACCGTACGGGGCATGCAATGCTGCACACGCTCTACCAGAACAACGTCAAGGTCAACACGCAGTTCTTCATCGAGTGGATGGCGCTCGACCTCGTGCGCGATTCCGAAGGCGCGGTGTGCGGCGTGGTCGCCATGGAAATGGAAACCGGCGAGGTCATGATCCTGCAGGGCAAGTCGACGATCCTCGCCACCGGCGGAGGCGGGCGCATCTATTCGGCCAGCACCAACGCCTTCATCAACACCGGCGACGGGATCGGCATGGCCGCCCGCGCGGGCATCCCGATGGAGGACATGGAGTTCTGGCAGTTCCACCCCACGGGTGTCGCTGGTGCAGGCGTGCTGATCACCGAAGGCGTGCGCGGCGAGGGCGGATACCTGCTGAACAAGGACGGCGAGCGTTTCATGGAGCGCTACGCGCCCAACGCCAAGGACCTCGCCAGCCGCGACGTCGTGTCGCGCGCCATGACGACGGAAATCAAGGAAGGTCGCGGCTGCGGTCCGGACAAGGACCACGTGATG
>JANNYI010000028.1:0-3714 GCA_031410015.1 Betaproteobacteria bacterium
CTTCAGCCTCGCCGGGCGTTGCGCGAAGCTGAAGCCTCGCCGGGCGCTGCGCGAGGCTGAAGCCTCGCCTACTGGCCCCAACGTCTCACGCAAATGCCGTCGAGGAAATCATTCCTCGAACGCCACGCGCTCGAAATCGCCACCGCGCTGCAGCAGCTTGGTGAGCCTGAACTTGCGTTCCGGTCCGGTATCCATCGAGCGCAGCATGCGTCCGGGATTGAAGGTGCGCGGCGGCACGATCAGGGTGGCCGCCTCGCCCTCCGTGGCGCCGAGCATCACTACCGGCAGCGGCAATTCCTCGGCGAAGGCGATCGAAATCGGCCGTGCGGCCACGGTGCGGGGCACGCCCGGCCACAACGCGATCGAGATGGCCAGTTCATCGGGCTGCGCGTAGGCCACCCGCGTGACATACCCCATGCGCATGCGGTCGTCGTCGCGAACGACCACCAGTTGATCGAGGAACCACCGGTAGCGCGAACTCTCGCGGCGACGCAACGACGATTCGCGCCACGCGTAGCCGCCGCGCCAGCGCTCCCACGGCCAGTTGCGCTCGGCCTCGTCCTTGTACCGGTCGTAATCGGTGAGCGCACCCAGTGTCTGCAGGTGCTGCGCGCCCTGGAAGGTCAGTCGTCCCAGCGGATCCTGGCGGTCGAAGGTGCGCCCGCCGATCCGGAAATACGCGGAGGGCACGCCGCCCGCCGTGAGCTCGATTTCCGCCTGCACTGTGTCTTCTTCGGTTCGCGGCAGCACGTACCAGCGGGCGTCGAGGCGGGTCAGCAGCGCCGTCGAACTCTCCGCGGACGTATCGTGGCCAAGCTGCAATTCGGCAGGACTGGCGCCGGCGGCGAGCCGCTTCAGCCGCCCACGGACGCTGGTGGCGAGCTTGCCCGGATAGCCGTAGCGCATCGACGGCGAGGCATCGCGCGGCGCCGCCGTGGCAAGACACGCGCCGACCGACGAATCAAGATCCATCAGCATGATCGGACCTTCGGTCTCGCGTTGCTGCGCATAGGGGAACACCTTGCGCGCCCATTGGCCCAGCCAGCGGTCGGTCAGCTCGATCTGGCGCACCGTCAGCCCGCATGGATCCGCGAGGCCCAGCAACAGCGCATGGCAGTAGGTCGAGTAGCAGGAGATGCCGATGGCGTGCGGCTGCAGCTCATCGGAGACCGCAGTGACCGCGCAGTCGAGCATTTCGGCCAGGCGGTAATAGGCATGCAGTTCCTGCCACAGCGTCGGGGGCGGCACGCGCCGCGCCAGCCCGTAAACGATGATCAGCTGCTTGCCCACGTACAGGCCGCGTTGCAGCAGCTTGGCTTTCACGCCCTGCAGCTCGACGTCGCCTTCCAGGAGCGGCTTGAGGCACGCCGAATACTGCTCCCAGAGCGCCTGCCACAGGGTCAGCGCCTGCTCTGCCGCCTCGTGCTCGCGATCGGCGGCGGGCTGGGGCTTGCCGGCGTAGCGCCGCGCCAGCTCGGTATGAAGGTGCGCCACCTGGTCGCGCATCACCTCCGCGATCGTCGCGCGTTCGCGCGGCGTGAAATCGGCGCGCGACAGTGCCTTCAGCTGGCCGAGAATGGCCTCGTAGAGCGGATTGACGCCGGTGACGAGCAGTGATTTCGCCCAGCGCTTCGCACCATCCGCATCCGCGAACGCGAGCGATGGCGGCGATGGCATCGCGGGCTTGACGAGATCAGGTGCGGCGGTGTCCTGCATCAGGTACCTCGAGCGTGGAGCCTACGCGATTGCTCGACGCCGAAAACGCAGTCAATCACGTTGCCAATGGTCGCGTGTTTCATGGTGATTGCGACAGGTTACCGCACCAACTTATAGCACAAAGCCCCGCATGGGAAGCCGGAGGGCCGACCGCAGGCGGCGCCACGGGAATATTCGGCTGCGGCAGGGCGGAGTCCTCGGCAGCGTCGCGACCGCAACACGCCTAGTCTTGGGCACAAGCCAACCTGCAGGCCGTCCGGGACCGACCTCCCAACCCACCGGCAACCTGCACCCGGCGCGAGTTTCCTCCACCCGCAGGGACGTGCCAAGCCCCATCCGGTTCGTCCGCAACGCCAAGGTCCGGCCGCCCCTGTGGGACTTTTTTATCCTTCTCGACGGCAGACCGCCGCCGACACCGGGAGACCAACGATGGAAGCGCTGACTGCCTTCGCTGCGAACCTTCACTGCGCGCCCGCTGCGCCGAGGCTTCCCCGGCCCGCGCATGCCGCCACCTTCGTAGCGGCGTTCTATGTGCTGATGGCGCTCAGTACGCCATGGATCGTCCGGTATGCGCCGGGATCCGAATCCGGAGTTGCGGCGCAGATCGCCGAACGCCCGGTGCTGCTTCGGTGCGCTTCCGCGCCGGAATACGGCCTGCCGTGCGGGGCCCCCGTTCCGGACAGAGCGACGGTCACGGCGCATTCGTGACGCCGCGCGAGGCTGAAGCCTCGCCTGCGGCGGGACCCTGCATTCTGCAGGCAAGGCTTCAGCCTTGCGGTATTCGACGCGCTGCGGTGGACGACGCGCAATGCGTCAGACCAGCACGCGCTCGATGCCGCCGGCGTTGGCGCGGGCCACGTAGTCGGCCATCCAGTTGGGTCCCAGCAGGTTGCGGGCGATCTCCACGACGATGTAGTCGGCCTGCGTGCCCGAATCGTCGTTGAAACGGGACAGTCCCTGCAAGCACGACGGACATGACGTCAGCACCTTCACGGCGCCTGCAAACCCGTCCGCGCGCAGCTTGCCGGCGCCACGCACCATTTCCTCTTCCTTGCGGAACCGTACCTGGGTGGAAATATCCGGCCGCGTCACTGCCAGCGTGCCGGACTCGCCACAGCAGCGATCGTTGAGCGCCACATCGGTGCCCAGAAGGCCCTTGACCACGGCCATCGGTGCGTACGTCTTCATCGGCGTATGGCAGGGGTCGTGATACATGTAGCGCGTGCCGTTGATGCCCTCGAGCTTCACGCCCTTCTCCATCAGATATTCGTGGATGTCGAGCAGCCGGCAGCCGGGGAAGATCTGGTCGAATTCGTATTTCTGCAGCTGGTCCATGCACGTGCCGCACGACACGATCACGGTCTTGATGTCGAGATAGTTGAGCGTGTTGGCCATCCGGTGGAACAGCACGCGGTTCGACGTGGTGATCTTCTGCCCTTCGTCGTGATTGCCGGCCGACGTCTGCGGATAGCCGCAGCACAGGTAACCCGGCGGCAGCACCGTCTGCGCGCCCACGTGATACAGCATCGCCTGCGTGGCCAGGCCCACCTGCGAGAACAGGCGCTCCGAGCCGCAGCCGGGGAAATAGAACACGGCCTCGGCATCGTCGGCAGGCAGTTGCGGATTGCGGATGATCGGGACGACGGTGTCGTCCTCGATGTCCAGCAGCGCGCGCGACGTGCGCTTGGGCAACCCGCCCGGCATCGGCTTGTTGATGAAGTTGATCACCTGCACCTTGAGCGACGCACGGCCCACGGTGGGCGGCGGGCGCTGCGTCTGCGCGCGCACCACGCCGGTGGCGCGGCCGAGCCGATACGCCAGCCGTTGCACCTTGTAACCCCAGTCGATCATCACTTTCTTCGTGAGCTTGATCGTCGTGGGGTCGGTGGCGTTGAGAAAGAACATCGACGCCGCCGTGCCAGGGTTGAACTTCTTGTGGCCGCCCTTGCGCAGCAGGTTGCGCATCGCGATCGACACGTCGCCGAAGTCGATGTCCAC
>JANNYI010000029.1:0-15423 GCA_031410015.1 Betaproteobacteria bacterium
CGACGCGTGCCTGGCACTCCTCGCCAACCCCGAGTCCACCATCGACGACCTCATCAGGATCATCCCGGCGCCCGACTTCCCCACCGCCGGCATCATTTATGGCGTGGCCGATCTCCAGCAGGGCTACCGCACCGGCCGCGGCCGCGTGGTGATCCGCGCCCGGACGCACATCGAGGACATCGACAAGGGCGGCCGCCAGGCCATCATCGTCGACGAGATTCCGTACCAGGTGAACAAGGCCAACCTGCTGTCGCGCATCGGCGAGCTGGTGCGCGAGAAAAAGATCGAAGGCATCTCCGACCTGCGCGACGAGTCCGACAAGTCGGGCATGCGCGTGGTCATCGAGTTGAAGCGCGGCGAAGTGCCGGAGATCGTGCTCAACAATCTCTACAAGCTGACGCAGCTGCAGGACAGCTTCGGCATGAACATGGTGGCGCTGGTCGACAACCAGCCGCGCCTGCTCAACCTCAAGCAGTTCCTCGAGTACTTCCTCATCCATCGCCGCGAAGTCATCACCCGGCGCACGGTGTTCGAACTGCGCAAGGCGCGCGAGCGGGGTCACATTCTCGAAGGCCTCGCCGTCGCGCTGTCCAACGTCGACGAGATCATCGCGCTGATCAAGGCCTCGCCCACGCCGCCGGAAGCCAAGGCGGCGCTGATGGGCAGGCTCTGGCGCTCCTCGATCGTCGAGGAGATGCTGCAGCGGGCCGCGGCGGATGCCGCGCGTCCCGACGGCCTGCCGCTCGATTTCGGCTGGCAAAAGGACGGCTATCGTCTGTCCGATGTGCAGGCCCAGGCCATCCTGGAGCTGCGCCTGCAGCGCCTGACCGGGCTCGAGCAGGACAAGATCACCGGCGAATACCGCGAAGTGATGGCGCTGATCGTCGATCTCATCGACATCCTGTCCAAGCCGGGCCGCGTCACCAAGCTCATCGGCGACGAACTCACGACCATCGGCGACCAGTTCGGCGATGCGCGGCGTTCGGAAATCGTGGCGCAGGGCGTCGACCTGTCGATGGAGGACCTGATCGCGCCGGAAGAAATGGTGGTCACGCTGTCGCACGGTGGCTACATGAAGGCGCAGCGGGTCGACGAGTACCGCGCGCAGAAGCGCGGCGGTCGCGGCAAGCAGGCCACCGCCACCAAGGAAGACGATTTCGTCGACCGGATGTTCATCGCCAACACGCACGATTTCATCCTGTGCTTCTCCAATCGCGGCCGCGTCTACTGGCTCAAGGTCTACAACGTGCCGCAGGGTTCGCGCACGTCGCGCGGCAAGCCCATCGTCAACCTGGTGCCGCTCGCCGACAACGAGAAGATCACGGCCATCCTGCCGGTGAAGGAATTCACCGACAACCAGTTCGTGTTCATGGCCACGTCGATGGGCACGGTCAAGAAGACCAAGCTGGCCGAATTCTCGCGGCCGCGGCCCTCGGGCATCATTGCCGTGGACCTGGCCGACGGCGACTCGCTGATCGGCGTGGCGCTCACCGACGGCACGCACGACGTGATGCTGTTCAGCTCGGGCGGCAAGGCGGTTCGCTTCGATGAAAATGACGTGCGGCCTTTGGGCCGCAATGCGCACGGCGTGCGGGGCATGATGCTCGAGAAGAAGCAGCGCGTGATCTCGATGCTGGTGGCCGTCGACGAAGCCCAGTCGGTGCTGACCGCCACCGAAAATGGCTACGGCAAGCGCACGCCGATCGTCGAATACACGCGTCATGGCCGCGGCACCAAGGGCATGATCGCCATTCAGCAATCCGAACGCAACGGGCAGGTGGTGGCGGCGGCGCTGGTGTTGCCGGACGACGAAGTCATGCTGATCTCCACCGGCGGCGTGCTCATTCGCACGCCGGTGAAGGCCATCCGCGAGATGAGTCGCTCCACGCAGGGCGTGACGCTGATCAACCTCGATGCCGGCGAAAAGCTCGCCGGACTCGAGCGGGTCGTCGAGACGGATGACGAAGTTGCCGAAGGCGACGCGTAAGTGGCGTGGCGGAAGCGACCATGAGCCACGACGAGCGCGGCACGGCCGCTGACATCGCGCAGCACCGCGCCGCGATCGACGCGCTCGACTCCGAGATCCTGGCCAAGCTCAACGCGAGGGCGCGCCATGCGGAGGAGATCGGCACGCTGAAGGGCGGCGTGGCGGCGTACCGGCCGGAGCGTGAGGCGCAGGTGCTGATGCGGGTCACCGGCGCCAATACGGGGCCGCTGTCCAACGCGGCGGTCACGGCGGTGTTTCGCCAGGTGATGTCGGCGTGCCTGGCGCTGGAGCAGCCCATGCGCATCGCCTACCTGGGTCCGGCCGGCACGTTCAGCCATGCGGCGGTGGCCAAGCAATTCGGCAGCGCGGTGGAGCCGGTGCCGCTGCCGTCCATCGACGAAATTTTTCGCGCGCTGGAAAGCGGGCAGACCGATTTCGCCGTCGTGCCGGTCGAGAATTCGACCGAGGGCGCGGTGGGCCGCACGCTCGATCTGATGTGCACGACCGATCTTTCCGTATGCGGCGAGGTCAAGCTGCGTATCCAGCAGAATCTGCTGTCCAATGCGGGCGCGCTGGGCAAGGTGACCAAGGTGTACTCGCACGCGCAATCGCTGGCGCAATGCGTGCAATGGCTGGCGCGGCATCTGCCGGCCATGCCGCGCATTGCGGTGGCCAGCAATGCCGAAGCCGCGCGACTCGCGGCGGCCGAGGAGGGCGCTGCTGCCATCGCCGGTGAAAATGCCGGCGTGATCTATGGCCTGGCCACGCTGGCGCCGCATATCGAGGACGAACCCAACAACACCACGCGCTTCTGGGTTCTGGGCCGGCAGCAGATCGGCGCGTCGGGCAATGACGCCACGTCGCTGGTGATGTCGTGCCCCAATCGCCCCGGCGCCGTCGTCGAACTGCTGGAGCCGCTGGCCCGGCATGGGGTGTCCATGTCGCGCTTCGAGTCGCGGCCGGCGCGCACCGGGCTCTGGGAGTACCTGTTCTTCGTGGACGTCGTCGGGCATCGCGACGATCCCGCCGTGGCCGCAGCGCTCGCCGAGCTCGCCACGCGCGCACCCTTCCTCAAATTGCTGGGTTCGTATCCTGCGGCCCTGGACTGAAAGCTGGCCTTGCCGATGACTGCTGCCGCACCCGCCGCCCCCGACCACATCCGCAGGATCGCGCCCTACGTCCCCGGCAAGCCGGTGGAGGATCTCGCGCGCGAGATGAACCTCGACCCCGCCGCCATCGTCAAGCTCGCGTCGAACGAAAATCCGCGCGGCCCCGGCCAGAAGGTCCTTGCGGCCATCGCCGCGGCGGCGCAGGACCTCACGCGCTATCCCGATGGCAACGGCTTCGCGCTGAAAGCCGCGCTGGCCGCGCGCCTTGCCGTCGATCCCGCGCAGTTGATCCTGGGCAACGGCTCGAACGACATTCTCGAACTCGCCACGCTCGCGTACCTGCGTCCGGGCGATTCGGCGGTGTTTGCCGAGCATGCATTCGCCGTCTACCCCATCGCCACGCAGGCGCGCGGCGCCGAGGGCATCGTCGTGCCTGCACGCGACTATGGGCACGACCTGCCGGCCATGCTTGCGGCCATCACGCCGCGCACGCGCATCGTGTTTGTCGCCAATCCCAACAATCCGACCGGCACATGGCTGCCGCCTGCGGCGGTCGAGGCCTTCATCGCCGCGGTGCCGCGCGATGTGCTTGTAGTGCTCGACGAGGCGTACAACGAATACCTCGAGCCGCGGGACCGCGCGGACAGCGCCGCGTGGACCACGCGCTATCCGCATCTCCTCGTCTCGCGTTCATTCTCCAAGGCCTACGGGCTGGCAGCGCTGCGCGTAGGTTATGGCGTGGCGTCACCGGCGGTTGCCGACATGCTGAACCGCGTGCGGCAGCCCTTCAACGTCAATGCGCTGGCGCAGGTCGCCGCGATTGCGGCGCTCGATGACATTGCCTATGTCGACGAGAGCCGCGCGCTCAACGTCGCCGGACTTGTGCAGCTCGGCGCCGGACTCGACGCGCTGGGCATCGCGTATCTGCCGTCGCACGGCAACTTCGTGCTGGCGCGCGTCGGCGACGCCGCACGCGTCAATCGCGCATTGCTGGAACAGGGCGTCATCGTGCGGCCGGTGGCCAACTACGGCCTGCCCGAGTGGCTGCGCATTTCCGTCGGCTTGCCCACGGAAAACGCCCGCTTCCTGACCGCGCTCGCGTCCGCCGTGAAGCAGTGACGCGCCGGATCCGGTGGGGCTGATGCGATGACCAGCGGCACAACCGCGATCGGCAAGCTTGTCGTCGTCGGCGTCGGCCTCATCGGCGGCTCCTGCGCGCTGGCACTGCGCCGGGCCGGCGCCGTGCGCGAGGTGGTGGGCGTAGGGCGCACGCAGGGCAATCTCGACGTTGCCGTCGAGCGTGGCATCGTCGACCATGCGTGCACGCTTGCCGGCCCGTGGCTGCGCGAAGTGGCCGAGGCCGACGTGGTGTTGCTCGCGGCGCCCGTGGCCCAGTTTCCCGAGCTGATGCGCGCGCTGGCCACGGCAGCGGGACCGGATACGGTGATCACCGACGCCGGCAGCACCAAGCAGGACGTGCTGGCGGCGGCGCGGGCGAACCTCGGCGCTGCATTGCCGCGCTTCGTCCCCGGCCATCCCATCGCCGGCACCGAACACAACGGCGCGGCTGCCGCGTTTCCGGACCTTTTCGTCGACCGCAGCGTGATCCTGACGCCGGTGGCGGAGAGCACGGCGGCCGCCGTCGCCCGCGTGACGGCGCTGTGGATGGCCTGTGGCGCCCGGGTCAGCACGCTCGATCCGGCGCGTCACGACGCCATTTTCGCGGCGGTTTCCCACCTGCCGCATGTGCTGGCATTCGCCTTGGTGGCCGATCTTGCGGGACGGCCGGACGCCGCCGCCTACTTCGAGCATGCGGCCAGCGGCTTTCGCGACTTCACGCGCATTGCCGGCGGCTCGCCCGAGATGTGGCGCGACATCGCGCTGGCCAATCGTCCGGCCCTGCTGGCGGAACTGGATGCCTACCGCGACGTGCTGACGCGCGCGCGCGGGCTGCTCGACGCCGGTGACGGCGCGGGCCTGGCGGCACTGTTCACGCAGGCCAGCACCGCGCGACGCGACTGGGAGCGGCAGCGCACGCTGGCCGTCGCCAGGGACGGCGACTGACGATGGCGGAGGCCGCCACGTTGCCGGCGCAACTGGCGCTGCCCCCGGCGCACCGCGCCGTGGGCGTGGTCGCATTGCCGGGCTCGAAGAGCATCTCCAACCGCACGCTTCTGCTGTCGGCGATGGCGGAGGGCGACACCACGCTGGTCGACCTGCTGGATGCCGACGACACGGCGCGGATGCGGGAGGCGCTGGCGTTGCTGGGCGTGCAGGTCGAGCGCATCGATGGCCGGCAGGTGCGCGTCCACGGCACGGCAGGCCATCTCCCGGTGGCGACGGCGCGCCTCTTCCTCGGCAACGCCGGCACGGCCGTGCGCCCGCTAAGCGCGGCACTGGCGGTGCTAGGCGGCGACTACGAAATCAGCGGCGTGCCGCGCATGCACGAGCGTCCCATCGGCGACCTCGTCGATGCACTGCGGCCGCTGGGCTGCGCCATCCGCTATCTCGGCAACGACGGATTTCCGCCGCTGGCCATCGGCGCTGCCGGCGGCCATGCGGGCGGCCGGGTGGCCATTCGCGGGGATGTCTCCAGCCAATTCCTGTCCGCCCTGCTGATGGCGCTGCCTTTGGCGCGGGGCAGCACCGCAGCCGCCACGACCATCGACGTCGTCGGACCGCTGGTATCGCGGCCCTACGTCGAGATCACCACCAGCCTGATGCGGCGCTTCGGGGTGACCGTGGCCGCGCCGGATCCGGCCACCTTCGTGATCCCCGCAGGCGCCCGCTATCGATCGCCGGGCACGCTCGTGGTCGAGGGCGATGCCTCCGGCGCCTCGTACTTCCTGGCGGCGGGCGTCCTGGGCGGTGGCCCGGTCCGGGTCACCGGCGTCGGGCGCGATTCGATCCAGGGCGACGTGGCCTTTGCCGACGTTCTGGCGCGCCTGGGGGCGGACATCCGCTTCGGCCCGGACTGGATCGAGGCCCGCACCGGGCGCCCGTTGGGTGGGGGCGACATCGATTGCCTCGCCATTCCCGACGCGGCGATGACGCTCGCGATCACGGCGCTCAAGGCCACGGCGCCCACCACGCTCACCAACATCGGCAGCTGGCGGGTGAAGGAAACGGACCGCATCGCCGCCATGGCCACCGAGTTGCGCAAGCTCGGGGTGGCGGTGGACGAGGGGCCGGACTGGTTGCGCGTGACGCCCCCGACGGCGCTGCGCACCGCCACCATCGGCACCTACGACGACCACCGGATGGCGATGTGCTTTGCGTTGACGACGCTGTTGGACATTCCCGTGGTCATCGACGACCCGGGCTGCGTGCGCAAGACGTTTCCCGCGTTCTTCGGCGAACTGGGACGGATCCTGGCGTGAGCGACGGCGCCGTCCCGGTCATCACCATCGACGGACCCGCGGCGTCCGGCAAGGGCACGATCGCCATGGCGGTCGCCCGGGCGCTGGGATTCCATTACCTCGACAGCGGCTCGCTTTATCGCCTCGTGGCACTGCAGGCAAGGGGCACCGGGACGGCGTTCGACGACGGGCCGGCGCTGGCCCGGCTGGCCGCTGCGCTCGATGTCCGTTTCGGCGACGACGCGCTGCTGCTGGAGGGCTCGGACGTGACCGTGGCGATACGCGGCGAGGACATGTCGGCCGGGGCGTCCCGGGTGGCCGTCCACGCGGAGGTCCGGCGGGCCCTGCATGCCCGGCAACGCGCCTTTGCCACGCCCCCTGGGCTGGTCGCCGACGGGCGGGACATGGGCACCGTCGTTTTCCCGGAAGCCGGCCTCAAGGTGTTTTTGACCGCCAGCGTCGAGGAAAGGGCCAAGCGGCGTCATAAGCAGTTGATCGCAAAAGGAATCTCCATTACAATGGACAGTCTTTTGCGTGATATCCGTGAGCGCGACGCGCGCGATCAGGGACGGGCTGCCGCACCGCTTGTCCCCGCCGCCGATGCCGTGCTCCTCGATACGACCGACCTCTCGATAGCCGACGCGATTGCGCGCGTGCTTGCGCTGTACGGCGCAACCCGCCATCGCTGACATCGTCGGGGCGTCGCCCTCTCCACGCTGAAGGGCCGCGCGGCGCGCACTTTTGCCGGTGCTCATCGCGCGGATTGTCCAACCTGCCCGCCATTGCGAGAAATAGGGTTCTCGCGCTTGGCGATTATCGATCAAAGAAGGAACCAACCCCCATGGCTACTGCCGCATCCGTCTCCACCATGTCCCCCGCTGCCAATCCGCCGATGGAAGATTTCGCGACACTGTTCGAGGAATCGCTTTCACGCCAGGAAATGCGCCAGGGCGAACTCATCACCGCCGAAGTTGTACGCGTCGAATTCAACGTCGTCGTCGTCAACGCCGGTTTGAAATCCGAGTCGTTCATTCCCATCGAGGAATTCAAGGACGACAACGGCGAAATCGAAGTCAAGGCCGGTGACTTTGTCATCGTCGCCATCGAAGCCCTCGAAGACGGCTACGGCGAGACCAAGCTGTCGCGCGACAAGGCCAAGCGCCTCAAGGCGTGGCACGACCTCGAAGCCGCGATGGAGCAGGGCCTAATCGTGCAGGGTCTCGTCACCAGCAAGGTCATGGGCGGCCTCACTGTCATGATCAACGGCATCCGCGCGTTCCTGCCGGGTTCGCTGGTCGACATCCGTCCGGTCATGGACACGACCCCGTTCGAGAACAAGGCGCTCGACTTCAAGGTCATCAAGCTCGACCGCAAGCGCAACAACGTCGTCGTGTCGCGGCGCGCCGTGCTCGAGGAGAGCCAGGGCGAAGTGCGCGAGAAGCTCCTGTCGACGCTGGCCGAAGGCGCGATCGTCAAGGGCATCGTCAAGAACATCACGGATTACGGCGCGTTCGTCGACCTGGGCGGCATCGACGGCCTGCTGCACATCACCGACCTCGCCTGGCGTCGCGTCAAGCATCCGTCGGAAGTGCTGGCGGTCGGCGACGAAGTCACCGCCAAGATCCTGAAGTTCGACCAGGAAAAGAACCGCGTTTCGCTCGGCATGAAGCAGCTTGGCGAAGATCCGTGGGTGGGCCTGTCGCGCCGCTACCCGCAGAGCACGCGTCTCTTCGGCAAGGTCACCAACATCACCGACTACGGCGCGTTCGTCGAGATCGAGTCGGGCATCGAGGGTCTCGTCCACGTTTCCGAAATGGACTGGACCAACAAGAACATCCATCCGACCAAGGTCGTGCAGCTGGGCGACGAAGTCGAAGTGATGATCCTCGAGATCGACGAGGACCGTCGCCGCATCTCGCTCGGCATGAAGCAGTGCATGCCGAACCCGTGGGATGACTTCTCGATGAACCACAAGAAGGGTGACAAGGTCACCGGGATGATCAAGTCGATCACCGACTTCGGCGTGTTCGTCGGCCTGCCCGGCGGCATCGATGGTCTCGTGCACCTGTCCGACCTCTCGTGGAACGCCACCGGCGAAACCGCCGTGCGCGACTACAAGAAGGGCCAGGAAGTCGAAGCCGTGGTGCTGGCCATCGACGTCGAGCGCGAGCGCATTTCGCTCGGCATCAAGCAGCTCGAAGGCGATCCGTTCACCAACTTCGTGGCCATGCACGACAAGGGCAGCGTCGTCGACGGCACGGTGAAGTCGCTGGACGGCAAGGGCGCCGTGATCAACCTGGGTGGCGACATCGAGGGTTATCTGCGCGCGTCGGAACTTTCCCGCGACCGCGTGGAAGACATGCGCACGCACCTGAAGGAAGGTGATGCGGTCAATGCGATGATCATCAACGTCGATCGCAAGAACCGCAGCATCAACCTGTCGATCAAGGCCAAGGACAACGCCGAGGAAGGCGAAGCGATGCAGCGTATCAGCACCGAGAACGCGGGCGCCAACACGGGCACGACCAACCTCGGCGCGCTGCTCAAGGCCAAGTTGTCCGACACCAAGAGCAACGGTTGAACGACGGGAACGCCGCAATGACCAAATCGGAGCTGATCGACCGCCTCGCGGCACAGTTTCCGCAGTTGGTAGCCAAGGACGCCGAACTGGCGGTCAAGATGATCCTGGACGCGATGGGCGAAAGCCTCGCGAAAGGGGAGCGCATCGAGATCCGCGGGTTCGGCAGCTTCGGCTTGAACTATCGTCCGCCACGCACCGGCCGCAATCCCAAGTCGGGTGAGAAAGTGCAGGTGCCGCAGAAATTCGTGCCGCACTTCAAGGCGGGCAAGGAGTTGCGCGAACGTGTCGATTTTGCCGAGGACAGCTCCAAATAGGCGGCAACGCATGCATGGTGGCTGCCTGAATCAGCGCGGGCGGGAGAGGCAACTCTCCCGCCCGTTTTTTTCGTTGATGGCCGCCGTGCGCTCGGTGGCATAATCACGCCATGCAAACCGTGCGCTGGATCATCGCCGCCACCGTCTTCATCGTCCTGCTGTTTGTCGCGTTGCAGAACGCGGATACGGTCACGCTGCGCTTCTTCAACCTCGTCAGCCTCCAGGCGCCGCTCGTGTTTGTCGTGCTGATCACGTTTGCCACCGGCGTCGCCGCGGGCCTGCTGGCAGGCGCGCTGCGCGCGTCGCGCCTTAAGCGGCAACTGAACAAGCTGCGCCGCGAGCAGCGCCAGGCCGGTGCGCTGCCGTCGCAGCCGGTTCCCGACGCCGTTGCCGCGGGCGTGGGCCATCCGCGCCTCGACCGGTTGTCCGACGGCCTGTGATCGACTTCGGCTAGCGGCTCCGGCATGGACTTCGAACTGTGGTGGCTGCTGCCGATCCCGGCGGTCTTCTTCGGGCTGGGCTGGATCGCCGCCCGCATCGACATCAAGCACCTGCTGCGCGAGTCGCGCGCGCTGCCGCTGTCCTATTTCCGCGGTCTCAACTTCCTGCTCAACGAGCAGCCGGACAAGGCCATCGAGTCGTTCATCGAGGTGGTCAAGGTCGACCCGCAGACCATCGATCTGCATTTCGCGCTGGGTTCGCTGTTTCGGCGCCAGGGAGAGATCGACCGCGCGATCCGCATGCACCAGAACCTGCTGGATCGCCCCGACCTGCCGGCGGACAAACGCACGATGGCCACGTACGAGCTGGCGCAGGATTTCCACCGCGCCGGATTGCTCGACCGCGCGGAGGAACTCTTCACCAAGCTCGACGGCACGCCGTTCGAGCATTCGTCGCTGTCGCACCTGATTTCGATCTACGAGACGGAGAAGGACTGGAACAAGGCCATTGCAGCCATGCAGCGGATGGAGGCGCTGGCCAAGCAGCCGTATTTCAAGGAAATCGCGCAATACCATTGCGAATTGGCGCAGGCCGCGCTGCTCGACTCGGATCACGCGCGGACGCAGCAGGAGCTCGATGCCGCCTTTGCCGCCTATCGCGGTTGCGCGCGCGCGACGCTGGTGGCCGGCGACGCCCAGCTGCAGCGCGGCGACGCCGCCGGGGCGATCGCCACGTGGCAGAAGATCGAGACGCAGAATCCGGCGTTCCTCGCGTTGGCCGCCGACCGCATGGCCGACGCGTGGCGCAAGGAGGGTGCCGCGGCACAGGGCATTCGCGTGCTGCGCAGCTACCAGGCCCAGTATCCATCGCTCGACCTCCTCAATGCGCTGTTCACGCTGGTGCTGGAGCAGGAAGGGCCGGATGCCGCCGCCGGACTCATCAAGGAGGAGCTGGCGCGCAACCCCACCTTGCTGGGGCTGGACCGACTGCTCGAAGCGCAGCTCCTGGCCGCGCCCGCCGACCGTCGCCACGATCTCGAGCTGGTCAAGGGCCTCGTCGCGCAGCACATCAAGCGCCTTGGCATGTACAAGTGCGACCATTGCGGTTTCCGGGCCAAGCAGTATTACTGGCGCTGTCCCGGCTGCCTCAAGTGGGAAACCTATTCGCCACGGCGCACCGAGACGCCGGATGGCTACGCATGAACCCGTTGCATCGCTGCAATCAGGAATCCGAATGAGCCACGCACGCGCTGCGGCGCCACGTATCTTCGTCGCCCTCGACTTCGCCAATCCCATGGCCGCCCTCGGGCTGGCCGATCGGCTCGACCCGCAACAATGCGGACTCAAGGTGGGCAAGGAGCTGTTTGTAATTGGCGGACCGGAGCCCGTGCGTTGGATGGTGGACCGCGGGTTCAAGGTCTTTCTCGACCTCAAGTTCCACGACATTCCCAATACCGTGGCCAGTGCATGCGCGGCAGCCACGCGGCTCGGTGTGTTCATGATCGATGTCCACGCCAGCGGTGGGCGGGCGATGATGCAGGCCGCGCGGACGGCGGTGGACACGACGGCGGCGTCCGCCGGGCGCGCGGCGCCACTGCTGATCGGCGTCACGGTGCTCACCAGCCTCGCCGATGCCGACCTGCGCGAAGTGGGCCATGCCGGCACGGCGGCCGAAGAGGTGCTGCGGCTCGCGCGCCTCACGCGCGAATGCGGGCTCGATGGCGTCGTATGTTCGGCCCACGAGGCCGCTACGCTGCGGTCCGCATGCGGCCACGACTTCAAACTCGTGACACCCGGCATCCGTCTGGCCGATGCCGCCAGGGACGACCAGGCGCGCATTGTCACGCCCGAGGCCGCCGTGCGCTCCGGTGCGGATTATCTGGTCATCGGCAGGCCGATCACGCAGGCGCGCGATCCGCTGGCCACGCTGCATGCGATCAACGCATCGCTGGCACCGATCGAGTCGACCGCGCCATGAAGATCACGATGATCGGCACCGGTTACGTCGGCCTCGTCACCGGCACCTGCTTTGCCGAAGTGGGCAACGACGTGCTGTGCCTCGACGTGGATGCCCGCAAGATCGACATCCTGAACGGCGGCGGTGTCCCCATCCACGAGCCCGGTCTCGAAGCGATGGTTCGCCGCAACGTGGCCGCCGGGCGCCTGCACTTCACCACCGATATCGACGCGTCGGTCGAGCACGGCACGCTGCAGTTCATCGCCGTGGGCACGCCGCCCGACGAGGATGGCAGCGCCGACATGCAATATGTGATCGCCGCGGCGCGCAACATCGGACGCCGGATGCGCGGCTACAAGGTGATCGTCGACAAGTCCACCGTGCCGGTGGGCACCGCCGATCGGGTGCACGCGGCCATCGCCGAAGAGCTGGCGGCCCGGGGCGAGCAACATCCTTTCGCCGTCGCGTCCAATCCCGAGTTCCTGAAGGAGGGTGCCGCGGTCGAGGACTTCATGAAGCCCGATCGCGTGGTGGTCGGCGCCGCCGACGAGCGCGCCATCGCCGCGTTGCGCGCGGTCTATGCGCCCTTCATGCGCAACCACGAGCGCTTCCTGGTGATGGATGTGCGCTCGGCCGAGCTGACCAAGTACGCGGCCAACGCGATGCTGGCCACGCGCATCTCGTTCATGAACGAAGTGGCCAATCTCGCCGATCGCCTCGGCGCGGACATCGAAATGGTGCGCCAGGGCATCGGCTCCGATCCGCGCATCGGCTATCACTTCCTCTATCCGGGCGCGGGTTACGGCGGCAGTTGTTTTCCCAAGGACGTGAAGGCGCTGCAGTACACGGCCACGCGCCTGGGCATGCCGCTGCAATTGATCGCGGCGGTGGAGTCGGTCAACGAAGCGCAGAAACATATCCTGGTCGACAAGATCGTCACCCGCCTCGGCGGCGATCTGGCCGGGCGCACATTCGCGTTGTGGGGTCTGGCCTTCAAGCCCAACACCGACGACATGCGCGAGGCCCCTTCTCGCGTGATAATCGACGCATTGATCGCGCATGGCGCCCGCGTGGTGGCCTACGATCCGGTGGCCATGGACGAGGCGCGCCGGGTCTTCGGCGCGATGCCGCAATTGAGCTACGCCGCCTCGCCAATCGATGCCTGCGCCGGCGCCGATGCGCTGGTGGTGGTGACCGAATGGCAGGAATTCCGCAGCCCCGACTTCGATGCGCTGAAGACGGCGCTGCGCGAGAAGGTGATCTTCGACGGCCGCAACCTGTACGATCCACAGCAGGTACGCAGCGCGGGTCTCGAGTATTTCGCCATCGGCCGCCGCTGAGATCCGCCATGCCGGCCAACATTTTTTCCGTTTACCGTTCCCGTGTTGCCGATGCCCGCGTCCTCGTGGCCGGCGACGTGATGCTCGACCGCTACTGGTTCGGGGATGTGGAGCGCATCTCGCCGGAAGCGCCGGTGCCGGTGGTCAAGATCGCGCGCACCGAAGAGCGACCCGGTGGTGCCGCCAACGTCGCCCGCAACGCGGCGTCGCTGGGCGCGCAGGCGTCGCTGCTGTCCGTGGTCGGCGACGACGAGCCGGCCAACATCCTGGCCCGCCTGCTTGAAGCCGAGCACGTGCACACGTCGCTGCTGCGCGATCCCACGCTCCCCACCACGGTGAAGCTGCGGGTGATCGGGCGGCAGCAGCAATTGCTGCGGATCGATTTCGAGACCGCGCCCTCGCATGAGGTGCTGGCCGCCAAACTGGCGGACTACGAACGCATGGTGGCCGCGGCCGACCTCGTGATCCTGTCCGACTACGGCAAGGGCGGCCTTGCCCATATCGCCGCAATGATCGGCAGCGCGCGGGCCGCCGGCAAGCCCGTGCTCGTGGACCCCAAAGGCGAGGACTACGAGCGTTATCGCGGCGCCACCTTGCTCACCCCCAACCGCAGCGAGTTCCGGCAGGTGGCGGGTCGATGGACCAGCGAAGCGGAGTTTGCCGCCAAGGCGCAGGCGCTGCGCGGGCGGTTGGCGCTCGAGGCGTTGCTGGTCACGCGGTCGGAGGAAGGCATGAGCCTCTTCACGGCGGCGGGCGCCCTGACGATTCCGGCGGTGGCGCGTGAGGTCTTCGATGTGTCCGGTGCGGGCGATACCGTCATCGCCACCATCGGCGTGCTGATGGCCGCGGGCGCGCCCATTGCCGATGCGGTGCACATCGCCAACGAAGCGGCCGGCGTGGTCGTCGGCAAGCTCGGCACCGCCGTCGTGCATCCGCACGAGCTGCGCTAGTTCGCCGCGGCCGCAACCGCAGCTCATGGCCAAAGCCAAGACCATCTACGCGTGCACCGAGTGCGGCGGCACGTCGCCCAAGTGGCAAGGCCAGTGCCCGCAATGCGGCGTGTGGAACACGCTGGTGGAAACCGTCGCCGCCACCACTGCCGTGCGATTCCAGACAGTGGCCGGCGCCCGCTCCACGATCACCTCGCTGGCGTCGGTCAAGGCGCAGGAAAACACCCGGATCGCCACCGGACTCGACGAGTTCGACCGCGTGCTGGGCGGCGGCCTCGTGGCGGGCGGCGTGGTGCTGATCGGCGGCGATCCCGGCATCGGCAAATCCACGCTGCTGCTGCAGGCCGGCGCGGCGCTGGGCGCGGCGCATCGCACGCTCTACGTCACCGGCGAGGAATCGGTCGAGCAGGTGGCGCTGCGCGCGCAGCGGCTCGGCCTGATCAAAGCGCCCGGGGTACTGCTGGCCGAGGTCCAGTTGGAGGCCATCGTGGGGGCCATCAGCACCACGCAGCCCGAGGTCGTGGTGATCGACTCGATCCAGACGGTCTATTCGGAGGCGCTGGACTCCGCACCCGGCAGCGTCGCGCAGGTGCGCGAATGCGCGGCGCAGTTGACCCGGCTGGCCAAGCAGCGCGGCATCGTCGTGATCCTGGTCGGCCACGTGACGAAGGAGGGCGCCATCGCCGGCCCGCGGGTGCTCGAGCACATCGTCGACACGGTCCTCTACTTCGAGGGCGACCCGCATTCGAGCTTCCGCCTCGTGCGCGCGATCAAGAACCGCTTCGGCGCCGCCAACGAGCTCGGCGTGTTCGGCATGACCGAGCGTGGCCTAAAGGGCGTCACCAACCCGTCGGCGCTGTTCCTGTCGCAGCACGCCGAGCCCGTCGCCGGCTCGGCGGTCGTGGCCACGCTGGAGGGTTCGCGACCGCTGCTGGTCGAAATCCAGGCGCTGGTCGACCCGGTGCAGGGCGGCAATCCGCGCCGGCTGGCGGTGGGGCTCGACGCCCAGCGTCTGGCGCTGCTGCTGGCGGTCCTGCACCGCCACGGCGGCGTGGACACCAGCGGCTACGATGTCTTCGTCAACGCGGTCGGGGGTGTGCGTATCCAGGAGCCGGCCGTTGACCTGGCTGTACTGTTTTCAATCAATTCTTCATTGCGAAACAAGCCATTGCCTGCCAAATCTATTGTATTTGGTGAAGTCGGGCTGGCAGGGGAAATCCGGCCGGTTCAGCGCGGGCAGGAGCGCATCCGCGAGGCGGCCAAGCTGGGCTTCAGGACGGTTCTGATCCCTACCGCCAACAAGCCGAAGCTTCCGGTCGACGGCGTGACGATCGTGACGGTGGACCGGGTCGGCGAGGCGCTGGCGGCGCTGCGTGAATAGGGTCC
>JANNYI010000030.1:0-8340 GCA_031410015.1 Betaproteobacteria bacterium
CCTCGCAGCACCTGATGCTGTGTCTATTGGCTACAGCGACTATATTCGAATGGACCTCGAGGGTGGCGCAGCGCCACCGCTGGCGCGCCGCTACGATGCGATGATCTTTCTCCACGTTCTGGAGCATTTGAAATCCCCCGAGGCGTGCTTGAAGGCTTTCCTGCCGTTTCTTGCGGAGGATGGCTTGCTGCTCGGAGGGGCGCCGACCATGCCGAAGTTCGTCGCCGACTTCGGCTACGAAAGGCGCCTGGCCCAACGTGCCAAGCCGTACGGGCACGTGAGCGTTCTGTCGCCGGAGCGAATCGAGCTGTTTGCGGAACAGGAGGACCTTGGCGTGGCGTTCATGTCGGGTGCGTACTTCATGCGCTATACGGGCAAGGCCATCGAGAACTCCAGGTTGTGGCTGCGGCTCAACCTTGCGCTCGGCGGCTTGTTCCCGTCCTTGGGAAGTGAAGTCTATTTCGCGCTTCGGCGCTGAACGGTTGCGGCGAACGGCGCAGCGCGTCGGCTGCCGTACCGTCCCGGATCATCACCTCCATGGGCAAGCGAGAAAGACACGTCAGCGAAACTCCTGCCACGGCGTGGTTGCGCGAGCAGCAAGTCCGCTTCACGGAGCACCCCTACGACTACATCGAGCACGGCGGGACGGAGGAGTCGTCGCGCCAGCTCGGTGTGCCTCTGCATGAAGTCGTCAAGACGCTGGTGATGCAGGACGAGCGCGCGCAGCCGCTGGTGGTGCTGATGCACGGGGATTGCCAGGTCAGCACCAAGAATCTCGCGCGCGCCATCGGCGCCAAGAGTGTGGAACCCTGCAGGCCGGAGGTGGCCGAGCGCCACAGCGGCTATCGTGTTGGCGGTACGTCGCCGTTCGGGCTGCGCAAGGCGTTGCCAACATACGTCGAAGCGACGGTACTCCTGCTTCCGCGCATCCTGATCAACGGCGGGCGACGAGGCTTTCTCGTCGGCATCGATCCGACGGTGATTGTCGTGAAGCTGGGGGCGAAGCCCGTCCGGTGCGCGTTGCCCGCTTGACAAGCCTGCACTGAACGCCGCTGACGAGCGTTACGCGTAGGCGACGATCGGCACCGACCATGGTTCGGGCCAGTGGATGCCGTAGGGCAGCCAGGGCTCGGCGGCGACGCGGATGCGGCTGAAGCCGGCCGCCTCGAACTCGCGCTTCAGCGCGTCGAGGCAGAAGAGCCGCATTTCCAGCGTGGAGCCCGGCCCGCCGTGGAACACGAGATCGGTGAAGCGCTGCGCGCGGCCGTCGGCCGTGACGTTGGTGAGCGTCCACGTGCCGTCGACCTCAGCCATCGACCAGTCGTGCAGGTCGGGAAAATGCTCGGTGGTCTGCGCCTCGAGGTTGAACGGCACGGTGAAGATGAATTTGCCGCCGGGCTTCAGCAGCCGCCGCGCGTTGACGAAGGCGCGGTTGACGGGCGGCAGCACGTGCTCGAAGACGTCGCTGGAAACCACGAAGTCGTAGCGGCCCTCGCGCGACGCGTCGATCTGCGTGATGTCGACGCGGGGCTCGGTGTGAAACCAGGTGTTTTCGTAGGCGAAGGCCGCGGCCAGCGGCCGCGCATAGGCCCCGGCGTCAGTCAGGCCCATGCCGGTGATCTCCGGATGCGGCGGGATTGCGGTGAGCACTGCGGGGCGACCCAGCACTTCGCGCGTGACCAGATAGGCCATCGCGCGAAAGCGTACGTTGGAACCGCAGCAGGTGCACGACGGCGTTTCCCGCGACAACTGGGCGAGCGTGCCGCGGTTGGCCGCGCCGCACAGGTTGCAGCGGTACGCAATGGCTGCGCCTGGCGCGATGGCCGCCGGATCGCCGCCGTCGGTGTCGCCATCGGCCGCGTCGTCACGCTCTTGCGGGCGGGACTTCCAGCGCAGCATCTGGCGCCGGGCAAAACGCGAGGCGGCGGCAAGTGGACTCATGGGCGGCGGCGGGCGTGAGGAGCGATGCGGCGGGATTGTACGCGAGGCCGCTGGCGCGGGATCAGCCGCGCGGATGATGCTGCTCGTGCAATCGCTTCAATCGCTCGCGCGCGACGTGCGTATAGATCGTGGTGGTGGTGATGTCGGCATGCCCCAGCAGCAGTTGCACCACGCGCAGGTCGGCGCCGTGATTGAGGAGGTGCGTGGCAAATGCATGACGCAGCACGTGCGGCGACAGGGCGGCGGCGGGAATGTCCGCGCCCACGGCGAGGCGCTTCAGCAGCGCCCAGAACGCCTGCCGCGTCATCGGCCCCCGCCGCGCGGTGAGGAAGAGGTGATCGCTCTTTCCCTCGCCGGCCAGCGCCGGCCGCACGGTGTCCAGATACTGCTGCAGCCACGCCACGGCCTCCTCGCCCAGCGGCACCAGCCGTTCCTTGCTGCCCTTGCCCAGCGCGCGCACCACGCCGGTGGACAGTCCCACCTGCGCGAGCTTCAGCCCCGTCAATTCCGACACGCGCAGGCCGGTGGCATAAAGGGTTTCGAGCATCGCGCGATTGCGCACGCCGAGCGGTGTCGTCACATCGGGCGCCCCCAGCAGCGCCTCGACCTGCGCTTCGGACAGGAGCTTCGGCAGGCGCCGGGGCTTGCGCGGCGCGCGTACGCGCAGCGTGGGGTCGTCGCGGATCGCCGCGCGCTCCAGTTGCAGCCGATAGAAGCGACGCAACGTGGACAGCCGCCGCGCCACCGAGGTGGCCTTGGCGCCATCCTTGTATTGCGCGGCGAGCCACGCGTCGACTGCGGCGCGATCCGCCGTCAGCAGGCCGCCGTCGCCCAGCCACACCGACCATGTCTTCAGGTCGCGGCGGTAGCTGTCGAGCGACGTCGGCGCCAGGCCGTCCTGCAGCCACAGCTGGTCGCAGAACGCGTCGATCAGGGCGGCATCGTGCGCGCTCATGGCGGGAATGCCGTCAACCCACCTTCATCTGCTGCGGCAGGAACGTGATGATCTCCGGCACGAACCAGATCAGCAGCACCGCCACGACCATCAGCAGAAACATGGGAATCGTGTGCCGCGCAATCCACGTGATCTGCTTGCCGGTCATGCCCTGCAGCACGAAGAGGTTGAAGCCGACCGGCGGCGTGATCTGCGCCATCTCCACCACCAGCACGATGAAGATGCCGAACCACAGGAGGTCGATGCCGGCCTTCTCCACCGTGGGCAGGATCACACCCATCGTCAGCACCACCATCGAGATGCCGTCGAGGAAGCAGCCCAGCACGATGTAGAAGCCGGTGAGGGCGACGATCAGCACGAAGGGACTCAAGCCCAATCCGCCGATCCACTCGGCGAGATGGCGTGGCAGGCCGATGTAGCCCATCGCCAGCGTGAGGAACGCGGCGCCGGACAGGATCAGCGCGATCATGCAGTACAGGCTGGTGTCGCCCATCAGGCTCGAGTACAGCGTGGCGCGATTGAGCGACCCCTGCGTCCACGACAGGATCAGCGAGCCGACGACGCCGAACGCCGCGGCCTCGGTGGCGGTGGCCACGCCGACGTAGATCGAGCCCAGTACCAGTGCGATCAGCAGAACGACGGGGATGAGGTGCCGCGACGCGTGCAGTTTCTGCAGCAACGTCGTGCGCTCGACGATCTTTGGCACCTTGTCGGGGTTGAGCAACGCCCATACGACGATGTAGCCGGAGAACAGCGTGGCCAGCAGGATGCCGGGAATCACGCCGGCGATGAACAATTCCGCGATGGATACGTTGGCGGTGACGCCATAGACGATCATGATGATCGACGGCGGAATGAGGAGGCCCAGCGTGCCGGCACCGGCCAGCGTGCCGATGGTGATGTCCTCCGGATAGCCGCGGCGTTTGAGTTCGGGCAACGTCATCTTGCCGATCGTGGCGCAGGTGGCGGCCGACGAGCCGGACACCGCGGCGAAGATCGTGCAGCCGATGATGTTGGTATGCAGGAGGCGCCCCGGGACACGTTCGAGCCACGGTGCGAGGCCCTTGAACATGTCCTCCGACAGCCGTGTACGGAACAGGATCTCGCCCATCCACACGAAGAGTGGCAGCGCGGTGAGCGTCCACGACGACGCCGAGCCCCAGATCGTGACGGCCATCGCGTCGCCGGCGGGCCGCGACGAGAAGAGCTCCATCCCGATCCACGCCACGCCGGCCAGCGCAAGGCCGATCCACACGCCGCTGCCGAGCAGCATGAACAGCGCGACGATCAGCAACGTGGTGATCAGCGCTTCATTCATTGTGCAATGCCTCGGTGGGCGCCTTGCGGATGCGCTTGCCCTGCAGCTCGCGCACGAAATCGTCGACGAAGGCGATGAAAAGAATGGTGACGCCGAAGGCCATGGAGAGCTGCGGCAGCCACAGTGGCGTGGCGTCGTTGCCGGTCGAGATGTCGTTGAAGTCCCACGACTGGAAGGCGAGGCGGATGCTGAAGTACGCGAAGGCGCCGGAGAGCAGCGTGGCCACCGCCAGCGCCCAGAGCTCGAGTCCGCGTCCCGCGCGTGGCCCGAGGTGTTCGATGAGCAGCGTCACGCGGATGTGCTCGCCCTTCTGCAGCGTGTAGGCCAATGCCAGGAACCCGGCGGCGGCCATGCAATAGCCGGCGTACGAATCGGTACCGGGCACATGAAAATGCAGCAGGCGTCCGGCGATGCCCAGCAGCACCATCACGAGCGTGCCTACCAAGAACAACGCCGCCAGGAAACCGGCGGCGTTGTACAGACGGTCGAGCGAGTGACGCATCGATCTACTGCTGGACACGGTAGGCTTCGATCACCTTCCTGCCGTCGTCGCCGGCCTTGCGTTGCCACTCGGCGAGCATGAAATTGCCCACCTTGCGCAGGTCGCCGGTGAGCTGGTCGCTGGGCTTCAGGATGCTCATGCCCTTGCCCTTCAGCTGGTCGACATACCAGCCGTTCTTTTCCTCGGACAGCTTCCAGCCGCGCGTTTCGGCATCGGCGGCGGCTTTGAGCAGTGCCGTCTGCGTGGGCTTGTCCAGCGCCTCGAAGGCCTTGAGGTTGATGATCACGGCGTTCTTGGGCAGCCAGGCCTGCGTGTCGTACCAGTTCTTGATGTGCTCGTAGGTCTTGGAGTCGAAGCCGGTGGCGCCCGAGGACATGTACGAGTCGATCACGCCGGTGGCGAGCGCCTGCGACACTTCCGCCGCCTGCACGGTGACGGGCTGCGCGCCGACCAGTTCGGCGATCTTCGACGTGGCGGGGCTGTAGGCGCGCCACTTGAGGCCCTTCATGTCGGCGGCGGAGGCGAGCGTCTTCTTCGTATAGATGCCCTGCGGCGGCCACGGCACCGTGTAGAGGAGCTTCATGCCCTGCTTCGCCAGCTTGTCGTCCAGCGCCTTCTTCGACGCCTTGTAGAGTTTCATCGATTCGCCGTAGGACGTGGCGAGAAACGGAATGCCGTCGATGCCGTAGATCGGGTCCTCGTTCTCGAAGTTGACGAGCAGGATCTCGCCCGCCTGCGCCTGCCCGCCCTGCACGGCGCGCTTGATTTCGGGCGCCTTGAAGAGCGATGCATTGGGATGCACCTGGATCTTCAGCTTGCCTGCGGTGCCCTTGTCGACGTCGTTGGCGAATTGCACGACGTTTTCGGTGTGGAAGTTGGTGGGCGGGTAGGCGGTGGGCAGGTCCCACTTGGTCTGGGCGATGGCGGGCAACGCGAACGCGAGGCCGAATGCGACGGCGGTCAATCGTTTCATCGAGGGTCTCCTGTCGGGCACGGGGGCACATGCCTCACGCGCGGATGGTGGGATTATTACCATAAATCGCCGCGACCGTAGCGCGGCGCGACGCCGGGCAGGCCGCTGTAGAACCAGGCGGTGGCCTGGGCGGCGTCGAACACCGGCAGGCGCAACTGCGCGGCCAGCAGGTCGCGGTAGGGCGGCATGTTGGCGCACTCGAGCACGATGGCGCCGAGGTCGGGGTGGCGCGCGTGGAGACGCGCCCCCGCCGCGACGACATCGGCGGCCATCTGCGCGCGATCGAGCGTGGCGCTGCCATGCCGGATCGTGCGGGCGAAATAGCCGTTGGGGTCCACGCCTTCGACCGGCGTGTCCGGATCGGCGCCTGCCGCCGCGAGCGTGGCGCGGTCGAGGTCCGGCGCCGAGTAGGTGAGCACGCCCACACGCCGGCCGGTCGCCACGCAGCGTGCCAGCAACGGCAACTGCAGCAGTGCGGAGGTCAGCACCGGTATGCCCGCCGCGTCGGCCAGTTCCCGCTGCCAGCGCGCGAGAAAGCCGCAGGTGGTGGCGATGCCCGCGCAGCCGGCGTCGGCCAGATCGCGCGCGGCGGCGGCAAAGCGGGCGAGCAGCGTCGCGTCCCGGCGATGCACGACGCCGTCGACGTCGGCGCCCCGCACCGCGAGGAGGCGCACCGGGAACGCGAAGGTTTCCGGCGCGCCGATGTCGCCGGGAATGCGCGGGAAGTGCGTGTCGAGGGTCAGGATGCCGAGCATGCGCGGTGCCGGGTCGAGGTACCTTGTGGCGCATGGGCCGGCGCCGGCGGAAATGCGGGAGACACGACAATAGTGACAAAATATTGAGATATCGTTAGCATCTTGTCAACATAATTTGTTCATGTCGTGCCTCAAGGGCGCGGCGCCGCCGGAGGAAAGCATGGCCGCACGCCGTTCCAGGTCCCCATCCCCGCCCCCGGCCGCCCCGCGACCGGCAGCCGCTACGGCCACCGCACCCGCCGCCGCGCCGCGACTCTTCGTCTCGTCGTCGCACCTCGTGTCGGAGAAAAGCCGCGAGCTCTCCGAGTTCGAGTTCGGGCTGATCGTGGCCGGCCATGCGTTCGACCGCTGGGTGGTGCGGTGCATGGCGGCGGCCGGCATCCATGACCTCGCCACGCTGGAAGTGCTGCTGCTGCACCACGTCAATCATCGCGGCCGCGAGAAGAAGCTGGCCGACATCGCCTTCATGCTGAACATCGAGGACACCCACGTCGTTGCCTACGCGCTGAAGAAGCTCGTGGCGCTGGGGCTCGTCAAGTCGGACAAGCGCGGCAAGGAGGTGCTGTTCGCCACCACCGCCAAGGGGCAGCAGCACATTGCCAAGTACCGCGAAGTGCGCGAGGCTTGCCTCGTAGCCAGCATGAGCGGCGAGGCGGCACACAATTTCGAGCTGGGCGAACTGGCGCGCTTCCTGCGCAGCCTTTCGGGCAGTTACGATCAAGCGGCCCGGGCCGCGGCGTCGCTTTAGAATCGCCGGATCGCGGCGCGCTCCGCCACGCCGGCAAGGCCGGCCGGCGTTGGCGATCGCGATCAGGTCGTCGGGCCGGTTGCCCCGCAAATGCGCCAGTGGCCGGGATTCGCCCGACCGCCTGATTCCATGCAGTCTCCTCACTCCGGAAGCAGCGAACAATGAGTTCCAGCAAGCAATGGCAGTTCTGGATCGACCGTGGCGGCACGTTCACGGACATCGTGGGCCGGCGTCCCGATGGCACGCTCGTCACGCACAAGCTGCTGTCGGAGAATCCCGGCCGCTACACCGATGCGGCCGTGGCCGGCATCCGCGCGCTGCTGGATCTCGCGCCCGGCGCGCCGATTCCCGCGGAGCGCATCGACGCCGTCAAGATGGGCACGACGGTAGCCACCAACGCGCTGCTCGAGCGCAAGGGCGAGCGCACGGCGCTGGTGATCACGCGCGGCTTCGCCGACGCGCTGCAGATCGGCTACCAGAATCGCCCCAAGCTCTTCGTGCGGCGGATCGAATTGCCCGCGCCGCTCTACGAGACCGTGATCGAAATCGACGAGCGCATCGGCGCCCGCGGCGAACTGGTGCAGCCGCTCGATCTCGCCGCGGCGGAGCGCGACCTCGCCGCCACGTTCGAGTCCGGCATCCGCGCCGTGGCGATCGTGCTGATGCACGGCTATCGCTTTCCGCAGCACGAAGTGCTGCTGGCAGCGCTGGCGCGACGCCTGGGCTTCACGCAGGTGTCGGTGTCGCACGAAGTGAGCCCCCTGATGAAGCTGGTGTCGCGCGGCGACACCACGGTGGTCGACGCCTACCTGTCGCCGATCCTGCGCCGCTATGTCGAGCAGGTTGAACACGATCTCACCGGTGGCGCGGGCTCCGGCGGGCCGCGGCTGCAGTTCATGCAATCGAGCGGCGGGTTGACGGACGCCAAGCTGTTTCAGGGCAAGGACGCGATTCTGTCCGGTCCCGCGGGCGGCATCGTCGGCGCGGTGGAAGTGTCGCGGCTGGCGGGCTTCGACCGCATCATCGGCTTCGACATGGGCGGCACGTCCACCGACGTCACGCACTGGGCGGGCGAGTACGAGCGCGCGTATGTGACGGAAGTGGCCGGCGTGCGCCTGCGGGCGCCGATGATGAGCATCCACACCGTG
>JANNYI010000031.1:0-3581 GCA_031410015.1 Betaproteobacteria bacterium
CGAAACGCTGGCGTATCACGACGGGCTGGCCGACTTCGCGTTCGCGATGCAGGGCCTGGGCAGCGGCGCGATCTCGCTGGCGGGGACGACGGCGCAGCGCGCTGCCTGGCTGCCGCGCGTGGCCACGGGTGAAGCGATCGCCGCGTTTGCGTTGTCCGAGCCGGATGCCGGGTCGGATGTAGGCGCAATGGCCGCGCGGGCGGTACGGCAGGGCGATTGCTACGTGCTCGACGGCACCAAGACGTGGATTTCCAACGGCGGGATCGCCGACTTCTATTGCGTGTTCGCGCGCACCGGACCGGCGGGCGGTGGCGCGAAGGGCATCTCGGCATTCATCGTGCCTGCCGCTGCGCCCGGACTGGTGGTGACCGAGCGTATCGAAGTGATCGCGCCGCATCCGCTGGCGCGGATCGAGTTCCGACAGTGCCGGATTCCGGCAACGGCGTTGCTGGGCGCCGAAGGCGAAGGTTTCAAGCTGGCGATGCGCACGCTCGACATCTTCCGCGCGTCGGTCGCCGCCGCTGCGGTCGGCTTCGCGCGCCGGGCGCTCGACGAAGCGGTGGCGCATGCCCGCGGCAGGACCATGTTCGGCGGCGTGCTGGCCGACCTGCAATTGACGCAGGCGGCGCTGGGCGACATGGCCACCGCGCTGGATGCGGCGGCGCTCCTGACCTATCGCGCCGCGTGGCAGCGCGATGTTGCCGGCACGTCCACGACCAAGGCGGCGGCCATGGCCAAGCTCACCGCCACCGAATCGGCGCAGCGGATCATCGATCAAGCGGTGCAGCTCTTCGGCGGCCTGGGCGTCACGCGCGGGCAGGTCGTGGAGAAGCTCTACCGCGAAATCCGCGCGCTGCGCATCTACGAGGGCGCCACCGAAGTGCAGAAGCTGATCGTCGGCCGCGAAGTCGTGCGCGCGGCCAAGGCGGTCGAAGGGAAGGCGTGATGGCGCATTCGGCACACGTGGATACCTTCGCGCACGACCACCTGCCGCCGCGCGAGCAGTGGCCGGACTTTGTCTACGACCTGCCCGAGCTGCACTATCCCGACCGCGTCAACGCCGCGACGGAACTGCTGGACGGCGCGATCGCCAAGGGCTGGGGCGAGCGGACCGCGATCCTCGCGCCGGGTGGCCTCCGCTGGACCTATGCGGACCTTCTCGGCCACGCCAACCGGATCGCGCATGTGCTGGTGGACGACTTGGGCGTCGTGCCCGGCAATCGCGTGCTGCTGCGCGGGCCGAACAGTCCCGGGATGGCCGCGTGCTGGTTCGCGGTGCTGAAAGCGGGGGGCATCGCGGTCGGGTCCATGCCGCTGCTCCGCGCGCGCGAGCTGACCGACATCGTCAACAAGGCGCAGATCACGCACGCGCTGTGCGATGCGCGCCTGCAGGAGGAACTGACGGCGGCTCGCGGCGCATGTCCGACGCTGCGCACGGTGGCGTTGTTCGGCACCACTGGGCCAGGTGGCATCGAGGCGCTGGCCGCGGGCAAGCCGTCGCTCTTCGACAGCGTGCGCACGGCGGCCGACGATACGGCGCTGATCGCGTTCACGTCGGGCACCACCGGCACGCCGAAAGGCACGATACATTTTCATCGCGACATCCTCGCCTGTTGCGATTGCTGGCCGCGCTCGACGTTGCGTTGCAATGCCGACGACATCTTCACCGGCAGCCCGCCCTTGGCGTTCACGTTCGGCCTGGGCGGCATGCTGCTGTTCCCGCTGCGCGTCGGGGCCGCCACGCTGCTGATCGAGCGACCCTCGCCCGACGCGTTGCTGCCCGCGATTGCCGAGCACCGCGCCACGATCCTGTTCACGGCGCCCACGTCCTATCGCGCGATGGCGCCGCGCGCTGCCGAGCACGACCTGTCGTCGCTGCGCAAGTGTGTTTCGGCGGGCGAGGCGCTGCCGGCGGCCACGCGCACGCTGTGGAAGGATGCCACCGGCATCGAGTTGATCGACGGCATCGGCGCCACCGAATTGCTGCACATCTTCATTTCGCACGACGAGGCCGGCGCCCGCCCCGGCGCCACCGGCAAGCCGGTGCCCGGGTACCGGGCCTGCGTGATGGACGATGCCGGCCAACCGCTGCCGGCAGGACAGGTGGGCCGGCTTGCGGTGAAGGGTCCCACCGGCTGCCGGTATCTCGCCGACGAACGCCAGCTGCAGTACGTGCGCGATGGATGGAACTACACCGGCGACGCCTATCTCGTCGATGCGGACGGCTACTTCGTCTACCAGGCCCGCACCGACGACATGATCGTCAGCGCCGGCTACAACATCGGCGGTCCGGAAGTGGAAGGCGCGCTGCTCCTGCATCCCGCCGTGGCCGAATGCGGCGTGATCGGCGTGGCCGACGACGAGCGCGGCCAGATCGTGAAGGCCTTCGTCGCGCTCAAACCCGGGTTCGCGGGCGACGACGCGATGGTGAAGACGCTGCAGGATTTCGTGAAGGCCACGATCGCGCCCTACAAGTATCCGCGCGCAATCGAGTTCTTGGCGGCGCTGCCGCGCACGGAGACCGGCAAGCTGCAGCGCTTCCGGCTGCGCGAACTTGGGGCGAAGGGCCATCCCGAAAGGAAGAACCGATGAGCAACGCGAATTGGCGGACGTTGTCCCCGCCCGGATGGACGCCGCCCAGGGGTTACGCCAATGGCGTGGCCGCGCGGGGGACGATGGTGTTCGTCGGCGGCCAGATCGGATGGAACGCGCAGCAGCAGTTCGAGACCGACGACTTCGCGGCACAGGCGCGGCAGGCGCTGCAGAACGTGGTCGCGGTGCTGCGCGAGGCCGGCGCGGGGCCGGAACACATCGCGCGAATGACGTGGTACGTGGTCGACAAGCGCGAGTACATCGCCAGCTATCGCGCGCTGGGCGTGGTCTACCGCGAGGTGATGGGTCGGCACTTTCCGGCAATGACCGCCGTGGAGGTGACGGCGTTGATCGAAGACCGCGCGCGGGTCGAGATCGAGGCCACTGCTGTCCTGCCCGACGCCTGAAGGGCCCCGCGCCAAGGTCGGGCATAATTCCCGTTTCAGCTTGTGCGCGGCGGCCCCGCGCGCAACCGCACCCCCGGAGTCCCTGATGAACGCACCCGAACGCCTGCACGCCGCGGCCAAGCCCGTATTCAAGTGGGACGATCCGCTGCTGCTCGACAGCGAACTGGCCGAGGACGAGCGCATGGTGCGCGATGCCGCGTATGCCTACGCGCAGGACAAGCTGATGCCGCGCATCAAGGAGGCCTTCCGGCACGAGAAGACCGACCCGGCGATCTTCCCGGAGATGGGCGCGCTGGGGCTGCTGGGCGTGACGCTGCCGCCCGAGTACGGCGGCGCCGGCCTCAATTACGTCTGTTACGGGCTGATCGCGCGCGAGATCGAGCGGGTCGACTCGGGCTACCGGTCGATGATGAGCGTGCAGAGCTCGCTCGTGATGTATCCCATCTACACGTTCGGCAGCGAAGCGCAGCGGCGCAAGTACCTGCCGAAGCTTGCCGCCGGCGAGTGGATCGGCTGCTTCGGCCTCACCGAACCCAACCACGGCTCGGACCCGGGTTCGATGATCACGCGCGCGAAGAGCGT
>JANNYI010000032.1:0-5265 GCA_031410015.1 Betaproteobacteria bacterium
CCGGCCTGCCGAACCGGCTGCTGCTGCACGAGCGGCTGAACCAGGCCATCGCGCTGGCCAAGCGCGGCGGCCGGCGCGTGGGCGTGCTGTTCATCGACCTCGATCGCTTCAAGAACGTCAACGACACGCTGGGCCACCGCATCGGCGACGAGCTCCTGAAGCGGGTCACTGCGGCGCTGTCCGGCGCGTTGCGCGAAACCGATCTGCTGGCCCGCCTCGGCGGCGACGAGTTCATGGTGATCGTGGAGGACTTCGACGACCGCGCCGTCCTGGGCCGCGTGGCGCAGAAACTGCTGGATGCGATCGCGCAGCCGTTCGAGATCGAGTCGCACGACATCTTCGTCACTTCATCGATCGGCATCGCCGTCTACCCCGACGACACCGATGACCCGGAGGAGTTGCTGAAGTACGCCGACGTGGCGATGTACCGGTCGAAGGATCTCGGCCGCAACACCTACCAGTTCCTCGATGCCAATCTGGCGGAGCACCGGGTGCGGCAGCACACGCTGGAGACGTCGCTGCGCACGGCACTCACCGACAACGCGCTGCACCTGCACTACCAGCCGGTGCTGCGTGTCCACGACCGCACCATCGTCGGGGCCGAGGCGCTGCTGCGCTGGAGCGATCCCGAGCACGGCAACGTGCCGCCGCAGGTATTCATCCCGCTGGCCGAGGAGTCGGGTCTGATCCATGCGCTGGGTGAGTGGGTGTTGCGCAACGCGGCCCGCCAGTGCGTCGCGTGGCGGCAGGCCGGCATGGAGCTGTCAGTGTCGGTCAACATGTCCGCGCGCCAGTTCTACCGCGAGGACGTGGCGCAGCGCGTATCCGAGATCGTGAAGTCGGAGGACTGCGACCCGTCGTGGATCGAGCTCGAGGTCACCGAGACCAGCCTGCTGCACGACCTCGATGCGATCCGCAAGGTGCTGCATCAATTGCGGGACGAAGGCTTCACGGTCGCCATCGACGATTTCGGCACCGGCTACTCGTCGCTCACCCACCTCAAGCACTTTCCGATCGACACGCTCAAGATCGACATCTCGTTCATCGCCGATCTCGAGTCGGATCCGCAGGACGCGGCAATCACGGAGGCCATCATCGGCCTCGCCCGCGGACTGGGCCTCAAGGTCGTAGCCGAGGGCGTGGGCACGCGGGAGCAACTCGAATTCCTCGACCTGCGCGGCTGCGACTGCTTCCAGGGTTTCTGGGCCAGCAAGCCGCTGCCGGCCGACGCGTTCTTCGACTACGTGCGCAAGAAGTCGGTGGTTGCAGTCGGCAAGTAATGCTGCCGCGCGTGCGACGCGCGCGCCCTTCGCTGCATCCTGCGGTTCATTCCACGGTGGCCACCCACGCGGCAAGCGCCTTGGCAGCGGCCTGCCATGCGGGATCGAGCATCAGCATGTGTGCCATGCCGGGCAGCACCGTTGCGGTCGTATGGTGATGCGCCGCGGTGGCGCGCGTGTCGTCGGGCGTGCAAATCCGGTCGCCCGCCGCGCCCAGCACGAATACCGGCGTCGCGGACCGTTGCGCTGGGGCCCAATGCAGCCGCAGGGACAGATCGAACAGCACGCGTGGCGATTCGCCGTTGAGGTGATGCAGTGCGTCGGCCAGCAGGTGCGGCTCCACGCCTTCGCTGAAGTAGAACGGGCGCAGCGTGGTCATGAGGTCGACCGACATGCGCCCAGGGTCCATCTGTGCCATGTGCGGGAGGTAGTCCGGATTGGCCGCGGCCAGCCGCGCGGCCACGGGCATCAGCCCGGAGGGGGGCACCGGCGCCAGCAGCGCGGCGCCGCGAATCGGGCGCGTGGCCAGCATGCGCTCGCAGATCGCCGCGCCCAGCGAGTGTCCGATCAGGATGGGCGGCGCGGCAAACGTCGCCGCGACATGCTCCACGTCGGCGACGTAGTCGTCGAGGCTGGCGATGTACAGCGACTCCCGGCCGCCGCTTGCACCATGGCCGCGCAGCGACAGTGCGTGCGCGGCGTAGCCCCGCGCGGCAAACCACGGCAGGAAATAGGGCTCCCAGCACCACGCGTCGCAGTAGCCGCCGTGGATGAAGAGGAGAGGGGGCTTGCGGCTGGCACGGGCGGGCAGCCGCGTGCGGACCTCGAGGTGATACTCCGGAGCGGCCATTGATATCCGTGGAAGGTGCGACTGCTGGTAGGATGCGCACGCTCCATGCGCACCGCCAAAAACATCCCGATTGTGCCAGACGCCGCGCCTGCGGCGGCGACCTACGACGAGAACTGCCGTCAATGCGGCCGGCTCGCGGCCTTCCTCGACACCGTTCGTGCCGCGCACGCCGACTACTGGTGCAAGCCGGTGCCGCCGTTCGGCGACCCCGCGGCGCCGCTGGTGATCGTGGGCCTTGCTCCCGGCAAGCACGGCGCCAATGCCAGCGGGCGGCCGTTCACCGGCGACCACGCGGGCATCATCCTGTACCGGACGCTGTTCGACTACGGCTTTGCCAACATGCCGGTGGTCGATGGCCGCGGCGACGGCATGCTGCTCACCGGCTGCCGGATCACCAACGCGGTCAAGTGCCTGCCTCCCGACAACAAGCCCACACCCGCGGAGATGCGCACGTGCAACGCTTTCCTTGCCGCGGACCTCGACACGATGCCGGACGGCAGCGCGATCCTGGCGCTGGGCCGCATCGCGCATGACGCCACGCTGCGGGCGCTGCGCCTGCGCGCGGCCAACCACGACTTTGCGCATGGCGCGCGGCATTCCCTGGACCGCGGGCGGATGCTGCTCGACAGCTACCACTGCAGCCGCTACAACACCAATACGCGCCGGCTGACCACGCCGATGTTCCGCGCCGTCTTCGATGCGGTGGCCGATCATCTCGGCCGCCCGCGGCCGGCGGAAGCGGCCGCCTAGGCACGACGCATGACCGACACCGCGACCGAGACGCCACCGCCCTTCGACGCGAGCGAGCTGCTGCGCTCGCTGCCGCATCGTCCCGGCGTGTACCGGATGCTCAATGCGGCCGGGGAGACGCTGTACGTCGGCAAGGCCCGCGACCTCAAGAAGCGGGTCTCCAACTATTTCCAGAAGACCGGCCACGAGCCACGCATCGCGACGATGGTGGCGCAGGTGGCGCGCGTTGAAACCACCGTCACGCGCTCCGAAGGCGAGGCGCTGCTGCTCGAGAACAACTTCATCAAGTCGCTCGAGCCGCGCTACAACATCCTGTTTCGCGATGACAAGAGCTACCCCTACGTCTGCATCAGCGGCGACACCTTCGCGCAGCTGCGCTTTCATCGCGGCGCGTTGGACCGGCGTCATCGCTACTTCGGCCCGTTTCCAAGTGCCGGCGCGGTGCGCGAAGGCATCGCGTTGCTGCAGAAGGTGTTCCTGCTGCGCACATGCGAGAACTCGGTGTTCGCGCACCGGTCGCGGCCGTGCATGCTGCACCAGATCGGCCGCTGCACGGCGCCGTGCGTGGGCCTGATCGGCGAGGCCGAGTACCGCGAGGACGTGGAAGGCGCCGCGCTGTTCCTGCGCGGCAAGGCGGGCGAAGTGCTGACGCAGTTGCAGGCCCAGATGGAGACCGCCGCCACCGCACTCGAATTCGAGCGCGCCGCGCGCATCCGCGACAAGATCGCGCGGCTGCAGCAGCTGCAGGCGCGCCAGTTCGTCGAGAGCTCGACGGCGGGTGATGTCGACGTGGTGGCCGCGGCGTCGGAGCGCGGGCTGCCCGCGGTCAACGTGGTGATGGTGCGCGGCGGGCGCCATGTCGGCGACCGCACGTACTTCCCGCGCCATGCGGAAGCGCTCGATCCGGCCGCATTGAACAGCATCGTGCCGGCATTTCTCGAGCAGCATTACGTCGAGCGGCCGGTACCGCCGACGATCATCGTGCCGGATGTGGACGACCACGCGGCGCTGGCCGAGGTGCTGTCCGCGCAGTCGGGGCAGAAGGTGGAGATCGTCGGCAATCCGGGTGGCGAGCGCCGCGTGTGGCTGGCGATGGCGCTGCAGAACGCGACGCTGGCCATCCGCCAGAAGCTGGCGCAGAAGGCCACGCAGGAGGATCGGCTGGCAGCGCTGCAGGAGGCGCTGGGGCTGCCCGCGACCACGCAGCGGATCGAATGCTTCGACGTGTCGCACACGATGGGCGAGGCGGCCGTCGCGTCATGCGTGATCTTCGACAAGCTCGACATGCAGTCCTCCGAATACCGCCGCTTCAACGTCACGCCCGACCAGGGGGGCGACGACTACGCGGCGATGCGCGAGGCGCTGTCGCGGCGCTGCGCGCGCATCGTCGCCGGCGAGTATCCGCCGCCCGACCTGCTGGTGATCGACGGCGGCAAGGGGCAGGTGGCGGTGGCCGCCAACGTGCTGGAAGAGCAGGGCATGCACGGCGTGCCGCTGATCGGGATCGCCAAGGGTCCGGAGCGCAAGGCGGGCGAG
This sequence comes from Betaproteobacteria bacterium, assembly GCA_031410015.1. Lineage (GTDB taxonomy): Bacteria > Pseudomonadota > Gammaproteobacteria > Burkholderiales > Casimicrobiaceae > VBCG01. The sequence goes on from JANNYI010000032.1 coordinate 4,417, forward strand.
GAGGACATCGTGTTTCCCGACCGCGATGCGGTGCTCAACCTGCCGCCAGATCACCCCGGGCTACACCTCCTGCAGCAGATCCGCGACGAGGCGCATCGCTTCGCGATCCAGGGGCATCGGGGGCGGCGGGCGAAGGCGCGCACCACGTCGACGCTGCAGGAAATCGCCGGCGTGGGGCCGACCAAGCGGCGCGCGCTGCTTGCGCATTTCGGCGGCGTGAAGGGGGTGCAGGCGGCGAGCGTGGAGGATATCGCGCGCGTGCCGGGCATTTCACTCGCGCTGGCCGAACGCATCTTCGCGGAGCTGCATTAGCGGCGGGCAACGGCGCCGCCGGTAACGCGTGGCCGATTTGGGCCGGCGCCAACCGGGCGTCAGAGTTCCTGCTCGGGAATGAACGGGCTGAGCAGCAGGTTCTGCAGGCGAAACAGGAACGAGGTGTCGGGCTCCGCCGTGAGGATCACTTCGCCCTCGTCGTCCATCGTCAGCCATTCGAGGCTCTGGCCATCGGCGCCGAACTGCAGGCGGTAGGCGCTTTGCAGCTTGCTGATATGAATCACGCGCAGCACTTCCCGCGCCACCTCCGGGCTTTCCACGATCACGCCCAGTTCGGTGTTGCGCGTGGCGGAGCGGGGGTCGAGGTTCATCGAGCCGATGAACACCGCCGAGCGATCGATCACCGCGGTCTTCGCGTGCAGGCGCCCCAGCGACGCGCCCGGAATCGCGAGACCGAGGCGCTTGTTGAGCAGCACGCGGGTGGGGCTCAGCTCGTAGAGGTCGACGCCGTGGCGCAGCAGGTCGACCCGGTAGCGGGCATAGCCCGTATGCACCAGCGGCTCGTCGTTGGCCGCG
>JANNYI010000033.1:0-5001 GCA_031410015.1 Betaproteobacteria bacterium
CCAGCACGCCGTCGACCGCGCGGCCGCGCAGGCCACCCCATTCGGCCGCGATGGTCCGCACGCCGATGGGCGCGTGTATCGCAACCGCGACGACGAACGTTGCGTAGAACGCTGCCCAGGCGAGGCTGCCGCGCGTGCGGCCCAGAATCTCGCCGCCGGTGAGCCCACCCTGCACCACGATGATCATCGTGGCGAGGTGCACCACCACGCACAACGCGAGCACGGCGGCGCTGCCGCGCTGCGCCAGCCACAGCCAGGTCTGCAACCGCGCCGCGCTCATTCGATCTCCCCGCGCAGCGCCGCGCGCGCGGTCGCCCGTTTGAGCCCCGCGATCGCGCCGGTGGGCGCAAGATGCTTGGGACAGGCGCGCGTGCAGCTCTGGTGCGTATGGCACGCGTGGCAGCCGGCATCGCCGGCCACGGCCTGCAGCCGCTCGCGCTGCCCGCCGTCGCGCACATCGTTCACCAGCGTCCACGCGCGATTGAGCGCTGCGGGGCCGAGGTAATCCGGGCGCCAGGCCACGACATCGCACGCCGCGTGGCATACACCGCAGCCGATGCATTCGATGCCGGCATCCGCGGCGCGGCGCTCGCGCGACGACGGCGCCACGTGGGCGAAATCATCGCGGCGCGTGGCCGTGGGGACAAAGGCGGCGCGCGCCCGCTGCGCCTTGTCGAAGAAGGGCGCCATGTCGACGACAAGGTCGCGCACGATCGGCAGGTGGGCAAGCGGCCCGATGGTCAAGGTGCCTTCGGGCGCCACGACATCGACGTGCGTACGGCAGGTCCAGCGCGCCTGCCCGTTGACGGTCATTGCGCACGACCCGCACATGCCCACACGACAGGCGAAGCGATACGCAAGTGTGGCGTCCTGGTGGCGCTGGATGTGCGTGACCACGTCGAGCACCGTCTGCGCGTCGCGTCGCGGCACCGCAAAATCCTCCCACGTGCCGTCGCTGCCGCCGCGCCAGACCCGCACGGCGAGAGTGCCGTGAGTGGCCTGCGCCGTCACGTCGTGCGCTCGCCGTGATACAGCCGGACGGTATGCCGCGCGTCCGCGAAGAACAGCCAGCGCTCGGCCAGCAGGCCGGCCGCGCAGGCAACGCATGCCAGCAGCGCACCCTGCCAGAGCGCAAGGCCCACGGCCAGCCATATCATCGGCAACAGGAAACCGCAGCCCCAGGCCATGGCCAGCACCCACATGCGCCTGCGCGCGGCGACGTGATTGACGAACTCCCGCGTGAGGAACGTGCCGCGCGAATGTCCGGCGTCGAGGAGCCGCGCGGCCATGATCGACGGCGGCGTCCCTGCGGCCGCCGGGGGCCGGACGCCGTGCGCAACGCCGAGCGCCTGCTCGAGGGTGACGGCGCGCTGGCCGCTGCGCACATAGCGCCAGTATTCGAGCTTGCCGATCGCGGCAACGACGAACAGCGCCATGGCCAGCAGCGCCCAGTGCGATGCGGCAAGTCCATGCCCGCGCAGGACCGCGACCACGACCAGCGCGCCGCTGGCGTGCCCCAGCAGCAGGAAATTGAGCGGCACGCGCCGCGTGTGCCACTGCCGGATCGGCTTCAGGCTGGCGTAGATCATCGCGGTGCAGAAGAGCGTCGTCCATGCCAGCAGCAGCACGACCACGGCGAGCGCTGCGCGCGCCGCCGGCGGCGCGTCCCACCACCAGCACGCCACGTAGATGGCGGCAGCCGGCATGAACGCCAGCGAGACCACCGCCTCGCGCGACAGCCACGACGTGCGCCACTGGCTCCACGCGCGCCACGCATTCTTCGGATTGGCGAGATGCAGCGCCGACGAGCACAGTCCGGCTGCCACGAGCAGCCACGCGATCGTCGCGGCGAGCGCGATGAGGCGAGGCGGCATCAGCACGGCGACGACGCCGGCCGCCGCGCCGATATCGAACAGCGCGATCAGCGCCAGCGCGCCCAGCCCCGCGCCGGACAGTACCGTGAAGAACAGGACCGAGAACGCGGGATTCATGCCGGCACTATCACCGCGACAGCGCGTCGCGGGCGCGCGCCATCAACCGCGACAGCGCGGCAAGCGGCGTGATCGGCGCGGCTGCCGGCGCGGCCGGGTCCATCGCCACGACGGGCACCGCGCGCGGCGGCAGGTAGCGGTTGACCGGCTTGTAGCCCAGTTCGTCGAGGAGGCCAAAGCCACCGCGCGCGGCGGACAACTGCGACACCTTCGACTGCGGATCGTCGAAGTCGCCGAAGTGGCGCGCGTGCGTCGGGCAGGCCAGCACGCAGGCGGGTTGCCGCTCTTCCTCCGGCAGCCGCTCGTCGTGGACGCGATCGACGCAAAGCGTGCACTTCTTCATGCAACCCGAGACTTCGTCCAATTCGCGCGCGCCGTACGGACAGGCCCACGCACACAGGTTGCAGCCCATGCACTTGTCCTGGTCGACCAGCACGATGCCGTCCGCGCGCTTGTACGAGGCACCAGTGGGACACACGGTGACGCAGGCCGCATCCTCGCAATGCAGGCACGACATCGGGAAGTTGATGGTCTTGGTGGCCGGGAACGCGCCCACCTCGTAGTGGCGCACGCGATTGAACCAGACGCCGGAAGGATCCGCGCCATACGGCTCGAGGTCGGCCAGCGGACCGCTGATGGCCGACGCGCCGTTCCATTCCTTGCACGCGGTGGCGCAGGCATGGCAGCCCACGCAGGTGTCGAGGTCGATGACGAGGCCGAGTTTCATTGCGCGGGCTCCGCATCGGCCGGCGTGGCGGGCCAGTCGAGCACGCCCGGCGGCGGCATCGCGCCCGGCAATGCGGCCAGCGTGCCGAACGTCGGCTCGATGCCGGTCTCGCCTTCCACGCAGCGCGTGATGCGCACGCGCAGGTCGAACCACGCGGCCTGCCCGGTGATCGGGTCGGAGTTGGTGAGGCGGCGACCGGCGGGGGTTGCGCCCGGCAGATGCTCGGCGATCAGGTGGTTCAGCAGGAAGCCGTTGGTGGCTTCGGGCGCGTCGGCAGCAAGTCCCCACGCGCCGGATTGCTTGCCGATCGCATTCCATGTCCACACGGTGTTGGGCTCGACACCCTCCATCGTGCGGATGCGACAGCGCAGGCGCCCTGCGTGCGACGTCACCCACGCCCAGTCGCCGTCGGCCAACCCGAGCGCCGCGGCGGTGGCCACGTTCACGTACATCGCGTTGTCGGCGATGATCTGCCGCAGCCACGCGTTCTGCGAATCCCACGAGTGGTACATCATCATCGGGCGCTGCGTCAGCGCGTGCAGCGGATAGGCGTCGCCGTCGGTGGCCTGCATCTCGAGCGGCGAATACCAGAACGGCAGCGGGTCGAAATACTTGGTGAGGCGCGCGCGATCGGCGGGGTCCGTGGGGCACGGCCCGGCGTAGAGGCCCTGCCCGGCCAGCCGAAACTTCTGCAGCGGCTCCGAGTAGATCTGCATCACGATGGGCTCCACCTCGCCGACGAAGCCCACCTTCTTCGCAAACTCGAGATAGCCGAGGTTGGCGTAGCGATGCCACTTGATCGCATCGGGCAGGTGAAACGCGAAGAACGCCTTGTTGTCCTTGTAGGCCTGCCACTGGTTCGGATTGGGCGCACCCACCAGCGAGCGCTTGCCGTCCACCCCGCGCCATCCGGCGAGAAAGCCGATGCCCGGCGCGCGCTCGTAGTTGACGATGAAATCCTGGTAGTCGGCAAACCGGCGCGTGCCGTCGCCCGCGGTGAACGCCGGAAAGCGCAGGCGTCCGGCCAGCTCTACCAGCACGTCCTGCCACGGCCGCACGTCGCGATCGGGTTCGATGATCGGATGGCGGATCGCATCCGCCGCGGCATCGGGCTCGGAGATCGGCCGGTCCAGCAACGAGATCGCGTCGTAGCGCTCGAGATACGTGGTGTCGGGCAGCACCAGATCGGCGAAGGCGACGGTCTCGGAAGCAAACGCATCGGCCACGATGATGAACGGAATCCGGTAGCTGCCGTCATCGTGCTTCGCGGTCAGCATCGCGCGCGTGCCGCTGGTGTTCATCGACGAATTCCACGCCATGTTGGCCATGAACAGCATCAGCGTGTCGATCGGATACGGATCGCCGGCGGCGGCGTTGGCGATCACCATGTGCATCAGGCCGTGCGAGGCGAGCGGCGCTTCCCACGTGTAGGCCTTGTCGATGCGCAGCGCGCGGCCGTCGGCGTCGAGCGCCAGGTCCTCCGGGCTCATCGGGAAGCCCAACGGCGGACGCGCCAGCGGCGTGTTGACCCGCGCGGCCGCGTTGTGCGGGCGGATCTGCGGCGGCACGGGCTTGGGATACGGCGCGCGCGCGCGGAAATTGCCGGGGCCGTCGAGCGCGCCCAGCAGCATCTGGATGAGATGCAGCGCGCGGCAGGTCTGGAAGCCGTTGGAATGCGCGGAGATGCCGCGCATCGCGTACATGGCCACCGGCCGGCCCACGACCTTGGCGTGCTTGCGGCCCCACGCGTCCGTCCACGCAATCGGCAGCTCGATGGTCTCGCGAAACGCCACCTGCGCCATCTCGCGCGCGAGGCGCCGGATGGTGGTCGCGGGCACGCCGCAGGCATCGGCCACGACCTCCGGCGCGTACTCCGCGTCGAGATAGCGTTCGGCCGCCAGCGCCAGTACGCTGCGCGCCTGCCTGCCGTCGGCCAGCGTGCACTGCGCGAACAGCGACGGCTGCGATTGCGCGGTGATGCCGGCCGTGGTGCGGCCCTGCCCTTCGTCCCAGATCAGCGGCGTGCCATCGGCGCCGCGCGCAAAGAGCCCATCGTCGGCGGTGCCCGGCGCCTGGATCACGAGCCAAGGGGCATTGGTGTAGCGAGCGAGAAATTCGAAGTCGATCGAGCCCGCGGTCAGCAGCACGTGGACGATGGCGAGCGCGAGCAGGCCGTCGGTGCCGGGCCGGATGGGGATCCAGTCGTCCGCAATCGCCGAGTAGCCGGTGCGGATCGGATTGATCGACACGAACTTGGCGCCGCGGCTTTTCAGCTTGTCGAGG
>JANNYI010000034.1:0-5248 GCA_031410015.1 Betaproteobacteria bacterium
CTGGTGCGGCTCGACCCCAGGGTGCTCGACCGCTATCCGCACCAGTTTTCCGGCGGGCAGCGGCAGCGCATCTGCATCGCGCGCGCGCTGGCGATGGAACCCGACCTGCTGATCGCCGACGAAGCGGTGTCGGCGCTGGACGTCTCCGTGCAGGCGCAGGTGCTGGCGCTCCTCGACGAGATTCGCGGGCGGCTCGACCTTGCGATGCTGTTCATCACGCACGACCTGCGCGTCGCCGCGCAGGTGTGCGACCGCATCGCGGTGATGTCGAAGGGGCGCGTGGTCGAGTATGGCCCGGTAGGCGAGGTGTTTGCGCGCCCGCGCGATCCCTACACCCAGTCCCTGCTCGCTGCGGCGCCAGGAGGCGGCTGGCGATTCGAGGGCGGCGTGGCGCGGCCGCTGGCCGGGTGACCGCGCGCCGGTAGCACTGCCACCACGGCGTGGCGGACGCCCGGGACAACTTCATTCGTAAGGGCGCCGCCGGGCATCGCGGCCGTTCGCGTATGCTGACAGGGCGGCAGCGCGGATGCTCCTCACGCCGGAGCGCGCGAAGCTCTCGCCGCAATCATTGCGCGAGGCAGGGAAACACCTGCCGCTGCCGAATGCCGAACAGGCCAAAGGGGGAACCGCATCATGAACGTCTACGGCATCACCAATTGCGACACCGTGAAGGAGGCCCGGGCGTGGCTTGCCGAGCGCGGCGTCTCGCATCGTTTCGTCGATTTCAAGAAGGTGCCGCCCACGCGCGACCAGCTCGCGGCGTGGTGTGCGGCCGCGGGGTGGCAGACCTTGCTCAACCGGCGCGGTACCACGTGGAAGAAGATGGAACCCGAGGCGCAGGCCAAGGTCGTGGACACGCCAACGGCCATCGCCGTGATGGTGGCCAATCCGACGGCCATTCGCCGGCCGGTGGTCGAGTCCGAGGCGGGAATATTGGTCGGGTTCGAAAAAGGGGAATGGGACCGCACGTTCCCGGGATGAAACGCTGCCGGCGGCGGCGCGCGTGACGCGCGTCGTCAGCCCGCCGGCCTTGGCGCGCCCCGCGCGTTCAGCCTGATCGCATACAGCGACGAGCTGGCGGCGATGAACAGCCGGTTGCCTTCGGGGCCGCCGAACACGCAGTTGGCCACCTTTTCCGGCACCGCAATCTTGCCGAGGCGATGCCCGTCCGGTGCGTAGACCTGGATGCTGTCGGCCGAACTGATGTAGAGATTGCCTGACGCATCGAGGCGGAAGCCGTCGGCCACGCCCGGCGCGATGGCCGCGAACACGCGACGGTGGCCCAGGCGACATCCGTCGACGACGTCGAACTCGAACACGTGATGATGATCGCCGCGTCCCTGCGCGATGCTGGTATCGGACACGTAGAGCTTCGACTCGTCGGGGGCAAACGCCAGTCCGTTCGGCTCCTGCAGGCTGGCGGTCATCGACGACAGCGTCGCGGTGGCCGGATCGAAGCGGAACACGTGGCACGCGCCGAGTTCCGAGGGCGCCGCGTGACCCTCGACGTCGGACACGATGCCGTAGGGCGGATCCGTGAACCAGATCGTGCCATCCGACTTGACGACGACGTCGTTGGGCGAATTGAGGCGATGGCCTTCGAAGCGGTCGACCAGCGCGACGACGCGACCATCGGTCTCCGTGCGCTCGACGCGGCGGTGTCCGTGCGAACACGACACCAGCCGACCCTCCCGATCCAGCGTGTGGCCGTTGGTGAAGCCCGACGGCGCGCGCTCGACACGCAGGCCGTCGCGTGCGGACCAGCGCAACATCCGGTTGTTGGGGATGTCGCTCCAGACGACGCAGTCGTCGGCCGCGAGATACACCGGTCCTTCGCTCCAGATGGCGCCGGTGGCGAGCCGCTCGAGCCGCGCGTCCGGCACGAGCAACGCTTCAAACGCGGGGTCGTCGATCACGAAATCGGGTGGCATCGGCGGCAGCATCCATGGAGCGGCGAGGGCACCGGCGTAAAATACCGGTCTTTGGTCCCTCGCGCCAATCGATCGCCATGCCCGGCAACACACCGCGCTCCATTTTTTTCAGCATCGTCGGCATTCTCATTGCGGGCGGCTGCGGCGGCCTTGCCGGCTGGGCGCTCGTGGGCCTGCTGGGCTTGAGCGGTGTGGCCGGCGCGCTCGTGGCGGCGGCCGTCGGCATGGTCGTGGCCACCGGGGTCTGGGTGGCGCTGACCGTGCTGCTGGACCGGGCGGGCATGCTGCGATGAAGCCGGAGGTGATCGCCAACGTGGCCGATGCGCTGATGGCCGCGGAAAGCCATGGCTCGATGCTGGCGCCCGTCACCGAATGGCTGCCCGGATTCGACGTCGCGTCCGCGTACGCCGTGCTCGACGTGATCGAGGCACGCCGGCGGGCTGCAGGGTGGGTCCCCGTCGGGCGCAAGATCGGTTTCACCAATCGAACGATCTGGCCGCGCTACGGTGTCGATCGGCCGATGTGGGCGCATACCTGGCGGCAGACGGTGCATCACGCCCATGCGGGTCGCGCCCGGCTGGATATCTCCCGCTTCGTGCAACCGCGGATCGAGCCCGAGATCGTGTTCGGCATGGCGGGCCCGGCGCCGGCCACCGACGACCCCGAGGCCATCCTGCGCAGCGTTGCGTGGATCGCGGCTGGTTTCGAAATCGTGCAGTCGCACTTTCCCCACTGGAAATTCAAGGTGCCCGATTGCACGGCCGCCTTCGGCCTGCATGCGGCGCTGGTGGTGGGGACGCCGGTGCCCGTGACGGATGCCAATCGCGCGGCTCTCGCGCAACGATTGCCGGTATTCGAGGTCACGCTGCGTCAGGGTAGTTCGATTCTCGAGCGGGGCGTGGGCGCCAATGTGCTCGGCAGTCCGGCGCTGGCATTGGCGCACCTCGCCCGCGTATTGGAAGCGCAGCCGACCGCGCCGCCGCTCATGGCCGGCGAGATCGTCACGACCGGCACCATCACCGACGCATGGCCGGTGGCGCGCGGCGACGTGTTCAGCAGCGACTATGGCGATCTCGGCGTGTCCGGGCTCGAATTGACGCTGACCTGATCGTCGCCCCAAATGTGGGTACAATCGCAACCTTTTCGGCGATGCGCCCGGCGTCGCCCCATCACAAAAGGCACTACCGCATGAACAAGCAACTGCTCCTCGCCCTCGTTCCGCTGCTGCTCGCCGGCTGCGCATCGACCGACACATCGACCACTACCAACGCCTCGCGCGACGAGCGTGTCTATCGCACCGGCAGCAACCTGCCGATGCGTGACCCCGTGCCCTCGTCGCCCACGTCGGTCACCGCACCGCCGACGGGCATTTCCGCTACGCCGCCGGCACGCACCAACTGAACAATGGGGTCAGGTTCGAATTGAATAAAAATGGGGTCAGGCTCGAATTGATCACGTTTGATTCGGCGTAGGGTGTCGCTGCTACCGATCAATTCGAACCTGACCCCATTTTTATTCAATTCGAGCCTGACCCCATTTTTACACCGCTTCGGCCACCACGATGAACCGTAGCGGTCCACCGGGGTTGAGAGCGTCGAACGGATAGCACGTCACCAGCGTGAGCGTGGGGCGCGTCGTGTCGCGCGGCAGGTTGAGCGTGCGATGGTCGGCCACGAACGTCGCCTTGATGCGGAAGTGGCGGCGCCCGCCGTCCGCACGCTCGACCACCATGTCGTCGCCGATCGCGACGTTGCGCAGGAACCGGAAGTGCGTGTCGCGGTGCGCCGTGATCACCGCGTTGCCGGGATCCCCCGGGAGTGCCGACCCGTCGAGATGACCGGGACCGAAGGCCAGCGTGCGGCCCGACGCGCCCGCGAGCACCAGCACGTCGCCATTGCGCGCCGGCACGAGAAGACGCGCCACCGGATGCGTATCGGCCCACGGCCACGGCCGCACGGGGGCGCCGCTGCTGCGCGTCTGCTCCCACGCGGACTGCAGCAGCACCTGGGCCAGCTGCGCCTTGGCATACATGTAAGCGCCGTGGCCGAAGCTCATGATGCCGGCCGCCGCGAGCAATCCGACGACAAGCGCGAGCAGCAGCCGCCGCCACCGCGTCGCATCGCGGCGCGGCGCGTCCTGGGCGAGACCGCCGCCGATCGGGGAAGACTCGCCCGCGGGGAATCGAAATCCGATGCCGGGTGCCGCGGCGCGCATCCAGTTGCGCGACGGCTCCCCATTGCGGGCGAAAGGTCCTCCCCGATCGACGGCGGTGCTCATGGTGCTGGTCTCCTGTGCGGGTGCGTTCAGCAGCCGGTGCCGTGCAGTGCGGCCACCGGGGCGTTCAGGCCCGGCTGCGCCTTCGACGAGAGCAGCAGGTAGACGGCCCAGCTGTTGTTGCCGCCGACGGTCACGACGAAGTCGGGTCGGCCGTCGCCGTCGAGATCGCCGGCCACTTCGATGCGGCTCTCCCAGCCGAAGCCGGGCAGGAAGTACTCGAAGCGGTCGCCGCCGATCTCGATCGCGTAGTGCGCGCCCTCGCCGTAGGGTTTGCCGTCGCGGCTGCGCAGGCCGTTGCGCACGGTGAGCGCGAAGGGCTGCGTGCCCTGCATCAGTTCGTAGCGATGATCGAGGATCGGCGCGAGGCTGCGGCGTTTCAGCGGCACTTCGTCGACGGTGCCGGCGTGCAGCGACGTTCCGGGCAGACGCAGGTAGTAGCGCTCGCCCTGGCCCTCCGGGTCGACTTCCGCCGGTGCCGCGCCGTCCTTCACCGCCGGCAGGAACACCGGCCGGCCGTCGGCATGCACCAGCGCCCGCGACAGCGTCGTTTCGCGCGCCGTCTTCTCGAGGACGACCCACCCATCGAGCGGCACCGAGGCGAGATCGAAATCCCACGCGCCGACGTCGTTGTAGTTGCCCGGCATCAGGATCATGGCGCGGTTGCGATCGGCCGTCGCGGATGCCTGTGCCGACGCATCGTGCGGCATCGCCGTCAGCGCGAACGCCACGCAGGCCGCTGCCGCCATCCAGCCGCGGCCATGCGCCTGCCGGAGCAGCAGCGTGGCAGCAGCAAGCAACAGTGCGCCGAGCAGCAACTGCAATTCCATCGACGTTGCGGTGCGCGGCAGCTGGTCGAAGCCGGTCAGGCCTTCGGGCACATTGCCGGGAATGGCGGAGGTCACCCCGTTCACGCCCGCCGGCTTCGTCGGCGTGACGTCGACGGCAACGAGGCTCGTGTACTTGCTGACGAGATGGTGCGTGAGTGCCACGTCGAGCACCGCGGCGCGAATCTCCTCCTCCGGCGCGCCGTTGCGGCCGGC
>JANNYI010000035.1:0-8754 GCA_031410015.1 Betaproteobacteria bacterium
CTGGGTTTCCGGCCGGGAGGCGCCGCCGCGCGCGCGCTGGCCGCCCGCGAAGCCGCCCGCATGGCCGCCGACCGTGGCTATCGCAGCGACACGAAGACGCTGCGCACGCTGGCCACCGGCGACCTCTATCTCGATCTGCCCGGATTTGCGCCGGCGGATCACTTCGATGAAGCGCTGCTGCCGCAGGTGGGCGCACTTGCCGCGCGGCAGCTGGCGGCGCAGTCGGCCGTGTCGCGCGCCGATGCCTTGCGACACGTCGTGCAATCCGTTGCGGGGGATCTGGGCGTACGCGACCTTGGCGCGTGGTCCCCTGCCGAGCGACGCGGCTTCGGCCTGCTGGCGCCGGTGGTGGCGGGCCTGCGCGACCTGCGCGATTGGTCCGCGCCGGAACGCGCGGCGCTGGTGGCGATGCTGCGCGCCAAGGGCGGTGCACAGGAGCGGGACTACGCGCTGGCGGCGAGCGCGGTGCCGCGATTCTTCGGCGGGATCGCCGCGGCGACGCGTGCGCTCGGAACCAGGCCGGCGCGCTGAACGCGCAACCGGCGCCGTTCAGCGTGCAGCGAAGCGCTGGATCGCGGCGGACTCGACGACGCTGCGACCCGCTTCGTCGTCGCGCGCCACGGCCATCATCGCGCGAGCCACGGTGGTGGCATCCACCGGCCGCCAGCGCGCGGGGACCAGCGTCCCGAGCGGGCGCAGGACGGCCAGTGCCGCATACTCGCCGGCCCGATACTCCGCGCGCTCACCCGCCAGCAACGACGGCCGGAAAGCAACCACGGTGCGAAACGGCAGCGCGTTCAACGCGTCCTCGAGTTCGCCCTTGACGCGATTGTAGAAAACGCGCGATTTCGCGTTTGCACCCATTGCTGAAACGACAAAGCAGCGCGACGCTCCGGCCGCCAGCGCCATCTGTGCGATCGCCAGCGGCAGCTCGAAATCGACGATGCGAAACGCCTCCTGCGAGCCGGCGGCGCGGATCGTGGTGCCGAGGCACAGGAAACAATCGTCGACGTGAGGCAGCGCGAAATCGGCAAGATGCGTGAAGTCGACCACGGCGGGCACCAGCTTGGGATGGGGAATGGGCAGCGCGCGCCGGGTCAGCGCGACCACATCGGCGATATCGGCATCGTCGAGCAGCTGTTGCAGCAGGTGGCCACCGACAAGTCCGGTGGCGCCGGCTAAGACGACGTGGCGTGACATGAGCGCATTATCGCCCGGGACGGATGGGTGCACCGGCAAGAGGCTTGTCCAGCGCCTTTCCAGGCTGGGAATCGGCATTGGCCGCTTGATCGCCGTCAATGGATGCAGCCATGGCAGGCAGTACACTTGTCGGATGAGTCACCCCAAGCATTGGAGCCTCGGCGCCAAGCTGATGCTGGTCGGCACGCCATTCCTGCTGCTGGCGCTGCTTTCGATCGCGCTCACGTTGTGGGTGTCGTGGCAGCTCGACGGCGGCGCGGCCGCTGTCAACGAGGGCGGGCGCATGCGCATGCAGGCGTACCGGATGGCGCTGGCGCAGGCCACCGGCGAGCAGGCCGCGGTGGCGGCGCACGTGGAGGAATTCGAGCGCAGCCTCGACCTGTTGCGCCACGGCGACCTCGAGCGCCCGCTGTTCGTGCCTTGGGACGACACCGTGCGGGCGCGCTTTGCGACCGTCGAGCGCGACTGGGCGCAATACCGGGCGCAGCGGACCGCGGGCCTGCCTGACGCTGTTGCCGGACTGCGCGGCGACGCGGCGGCATTCGTCGCCGACATCGATGGGCTGGTCACCGCCATCGAGCACCACATGTCGCGGTGGACCACGCTGCTGCACCTGCTGCAGATGGCGATGATGGTATTCGCCGTGGTCGGTGCCGCATTGCTGCTGTACATGGGCTACCTGTTCGTGCTGGAGCCGGTCGGCCTGCTGAAGGAGGCCATCGAGCGCATCCAGCGGGGGGATCTCGCGGCCCGCGTGGACCGTGTCACGACCGACGAGTTCGGTACGCTGGCCGACGGCTTCAATGGCATGGCCGAGCACCTGCAGTCGATGTACGGCGATCTCGAAGCCAAGGTGGCGGCCAAGACGGCCGAAATCGAGGAAAAGCGGGAGCGGCTGGAAGCGCTCTACGACGTCACCGCGCTGGTGGCCAAGGCCACGACGCTCAAGGAACTGGCTGGTGGCTTTGCGGTACGGGTAGGGCGGGTCGCGCGCGCGGATGGCGTGGCCGTGAGATGGTCCGACGAAGCCAATGAACGCTATCTGATGCTGGCTGCGGAAGGCCTGCCCGCGGCAATGGCCGAGGGCGAACAATGCGTACACGCGGATGCGTGCCACTGCGGCATACGCAAGCCGCCGCCGGGCGCCCGCGTGATCCCGATCAGCACCATGGCACCGACAGGCATGTCCCACTGTGCCGAAGCGGGCTTCGAAACGCTGGTGTCGATTCCGATTCGCCTGCATGACCGGGTCATGGGCGAGGTCGACCTCTTCTTTCATGCGCAGTTGACGCCGTCGCCGGCCGAGCGCTCGCTGCTCGAGGCGCTCACGGCGCACCTCGCCGGCGCCATGGAGAACCTGCGGCTGAATGCGCTGGAGAAGGAAGCCGCGGTGGCGCAGGAACGCACGTTCCTCGCCCGCGAACTGCACGATTCGATTGCCCAGTCGTTGGCCTTCCTCAAGATCCAGGTGCAGCTGATGCGCGATGCCATCGACGGCGGCAACGCCGAGGAGGTCGAGCGCACCCTGGGCGAGATCGACGTCGGCGTGCGCGAGAGCTACAGCGACGTGCGCGAGCTGCTCGTGCATTTCCGCACGCGCGCCAACGCCGAGGACATCGAGCCCGCGCTGCAGACGACGCTGCGCAAGTTCGAGCACCAGAGCGGACTCAAGGCCATCATGCAGATGCAGGGGCACGGCATTCCGCTCGCGCCCGACCTGCAGATCCAGGTGCTGCACATCGTGCAGGAGGCGCTGTCCAACGTGCGCAAGCACGCGCACGCCACCACGGTGTGGCTGGACGTGGCGCAGCAGCCGCAATGGCGGTTCGAGATTCGCGACAACGGCATCGGCTTCGACGGCGCGGGCGGCCATGGCGGCGAACTGCATGTCGGCCTCCGCATCATGGCCGAACGCGCTGAACGCGTCGGCGCCACGCTTGAAGTGCTGTCGCGGCGCGGCTACGGCACCTCGGTCGTGCTGACGCTGCCCGTGCATGCCGATGGCACCCCAGCGGTGCCGATCGCCGGCACCGTCGCGGCGTAACGTCCCCGATGTCTGTCCCGCCCATGCCGCCGATCCGGATCCTGGTGGTCGACGACCACACGCTGTTCCGCCGCGGTCTCATCGCGCTCCTGTCCCGCGATCCGCAGCTGCAGGTGGTGGGCGATGCGGCCGACGCCGGCGAGGCACTGCGTCGCGCCGCTGAACTGCAGCCCGACCTCGTGCTGCTGGACAACCACCTTCCCGGCGTCAATGGCGTGGATGCATTGCCCGCCTTGCGCGAGGCCGCGCCGGGCGCGCGCGTGCTGATGCTGACGGTGAGCGAGGACGAGCAGGATCTCGCGGCGGCACTGCGTGGCGGCGCCTGCGGCTACCTGCTGAAGACGATGGAGGGCGAAGCGCTGGTCCAGGCCATCGCGCGCGCCATGCGCGGCGAATCGGTGGTGGCGCAGGAGATGACCGGCAAGCTCTTCGCCGCTTACCGCGACGCGGCCGCGCAACCGCGGGCCACCACGGCACCACAGGCGGCGTCCCCGCTCGCCACGCTGTCCCCGCGCGAGCAGGAGATCCTGCGCGGCATCGCGCGCGGCGCCAGCAACAAGGAAATCGGCCGCGAGCTGGGCATCGCCGAGACCACGGTGAAGATCCACGTGCAGCACATCCTGCGCAAGCTCGATGTCGCCTCGCGCGTGCAGGCGGCGGTGATCGCCACCGAAAGCGGGCTGGCCTGATCCGGCACGCAGTCCGCGGACCGGTCCGGTGCCCGACCAGGGCCCCAACCAAGCCATAGTTCCAAAGGAGGATGCCGGGTACGCCCGGCATCCTCCTTTGGCGTGCCCACGACGTGCTCCACAGAAGGATGTTGCGCTGCGGCGACCCTCCCTAGACTCACCTGCATGAACGGAAAAGGGTCGAGGACATGAACATGAAGCGGCAGGGGTTGTCGGTGTTGATCGTCAGCACGCTGGCGTTCACCGTTTGTTTCATGGTGTGGATGATGTTTGGCGTGATCGGCATTCCGATCAGGAAGATGCTGAACCTCAACGCCACGCAGTTCGGATTGCTGACGGCCACACCGGTGCTGACCGGCTCGCTGATCCGCGTGCCGCTCGGCATGTGGACCGACAAATTCGGCGGCCGCATCGTGATGTTCCTGCTCATGTTGTCCTGCGTTGTGCCGATCTGGCTCATTTCCTACGCCACCGAGTACTGGCACTTCCTCGTGCTCGGGCTCTTCGTCGGCGTGGCGGGTGGCTCGTTCTCGGTGGGCACGCCCTACGTCGCGCGCTGGTTCCCGCGCAAGCAGCAGGGCTTTGCGATGGGCATCTACGGCGCGGGCAATTCGGGCGCCGCCGTCAACAAGTTCGTCGCGCCCGCGCTGTTGGTGGCGTTCGGCTGGGCGGTGGTCCCGCAGGTGTATGCGGCGATCATGCTGGGCACGGCAGTCCTGTTCTGGATGTTCAGCTACTCCGACCCGCATCACCTGGTGGACTCGAAGATCACGTGGCGCGAACAGATGATCGCGTTCAAGGATCCCAAGGTCTGGAAGTACTGCCAGTACTACTCGATCGTCTTCGGCGGCTACGTGGCGCTGAGCCTGTGGATGGTGCAGTACTACGTCGGTGAGTACGGCATGGACATTCGCGCGGCCGCGCTGCTCGCGGCCTGTTTTTCGCTGCCGGGTGGCGTACTGCGCGCCGTGGGGGGATGGTTCTCGGACAAGTATGGCGCGCATGCACTTACATGGTGGGTGCTGTGGGTAAGCTGGATCTGCCTCTTCATCCTGTCCTATCCGCAGACCGATTTCACGATCACGACCATCGATGGGCCGAAGACCTTCCATGTCGGGCTCAACGTCTGGGTGTTCACGCTGCTGATCTTCATCCTGGGCATTGCGTGGGCCTTCGGCAAGGCGTCGGTGTTCAAGTACATCTCCGACGACTATCCGCACAACATCGGCGTCATCTCCGGCATCGTCGGCCTGGCCGGCGGCCTGGGCGGCTTCATCCTGCCGATCATGTTCGGCGCGCTGATGGACCTCACGGGCATCCGCTCCTCCGCCTTCATGCTGATGTACGGCGTCGTCTGGGTGTCGCTCATCTGGATGTACTGGACCGAAGTGCGCGGTGCCGAACTGATGGGCAGCAACGCCAAGCAGTTCAAGCTCCACGGCTAGTCGCACGATCTCACAACGAGGAAATCCATGAACGCAACATCCAACCCCGCGGCGCCCCCCAAGACAGGCGGCGGCACCGACATCGTCGACTGGCGGCCCGAAGACGAGTCCTTCTGGGCCCATACCGGCAGCCGTGTTGCCTACCGCAATCTCTGGATCTCGGTGCCGGCGCTGCTGTGCGGCTTCGCAGTGTGGGGGATGTGGGGCATCATCACCGTGCAGATGCTGAACCTCGGGTTTCCGTTCACGCAGGCGGAGCTCTTCACGCTGACCGCCATCGCCGGGATCTCCGGCGCCACGATGCGCATTCCGGCGTCGTTCCTGGTCCGGCTGGCCGGTGGCCGCAACACGATCTTCCTGACGACAGCCATGCTGCTGGCGCCCGCCATCGGCACCGGCATCGTCCTGCAGCACAAGGACTGGCCGCTGTGGGCGTTCCAGCTGATGGCGCTGTGGTCCGGCGTAGGTGGCGGCAATTTCGCCAGTTCGATGTCCAACATCAGCACGTTCTTTCCCAAGCGGCTGCAGGGCACCGCGCTGGGCCTCAATGCCGGCCTCGGCAACTTCGGCGTGACCACGATGCAGGTCGTGATCCCGCTGGTGATGACGGTGGGACTCCTCGGCTCCTTCGGCGGCGAACCGATGACGCTGGTCAAGGACAGCGGCTGGATCTTCGGGAAGATCGTCGCGGGCACGCCCACGTGGATCCAGAACGCCGGCTTCGCCTGGGTGCTTTCGCTGGTGCCGCTCGCCATCCTCTGCTGGTTCGGCATGAACAACCTGAAGACGGTGTCGCCGGCCACCGGCAATCCGCTGGTGGCGTTCGCCAAGATCACCTACCTCTACTCGCTGGCGTTCGTGCCTGCCATCTTCATGCTCTACCTGTACCTGCCAAAGCCCACGGGCCTCGGCGTGCTGAGCATGTGGGTGGCCATCCCGCTGGACGTGATCCTTGCCCTCATGGTGATGAAGTTCGCGGCCTTCGGGGAGATGAAGGAGGGCGTGGCCAAGCAGTTCGCGATCTTCCGCAACAAGCACACGTGGGCGCTCACCGCGCTTTACATCGTCACCTTCGGCTCGTTCATCGGCTTCTCGATGGCGCTGCCGCTGGCCATCACGGTGATCTTCGGTATCAGCCACGTGCCCGACGCCAGCGGCGTGCTGCAGCACACGCTGAAGAATCCGAACGCGCCGTCCGCGCTGACCTATGCGTGGATCGGTCCCTTCGTCGGCGCGGCGATACGCCCGGTCGGCGGCTGGATCTCCGACAAGGTCGGCGGCTCGATCGTCACGCAGGTGATTTCGGCCGTGATGGTGATCGCCTCGGCGGCGGTGGGCTACGTGATGATGCAGGCCTACGCCTCGGCGACCCCCGAGCAGTATTTCCCGGCCTTCCTCGGTCTCTTCATCCTGCTGTTCTTCGCCACCGGCATCGGCAATGGCTCCACGTTCCGCACCATCGGCGTGATCTTCGACCGCACCCAGGCCGGCCCGGTGCTCGGCTGGACGTCGGCGATCGCCGCCTATGGCGCGTTCATCGCGCCGGTCGTCATCGGCGCCCAGATCAAGGCCGGCACGCCGGAACACGCGATGTACGGCTTCGCCATCTTCTACGCGCTTTGCCTGGTGCTCAACTGGTGGTTCTACCTGCGCGCCGACGCGTACGTGAAGAACCCTTGAGCCACCGCAACCAATCCACTCCGTCAGAGAGCCCACCATGAGCCACTTTCTCGATCGCCTGAATTTCTTCGCGACGCCCAAGGAGTCGTTTGCCAACGCCTACGGCGTGGTGACCGGCGAGGACCGGACGTGGGAGGACGCCTACCGCAATCGCTGGGCGCACGACAAGATCGTGCGCTCCACGCACGGCGTCAACTGCACCGGTTCCTGCTCGTGGAAGATCTACGTCAAGGGGGGCATCGTGACGTGGGAAACGCAGCAGACCGACTACCCGCGCACGCGCTGGGACATGCCCAATCACGAGCCGCGCGGCTGCTCGCGCGGCGCGTCCTACAGCTGGTACCTGTACAGCGCCAATCGCGTCAAGCATCCGATGGTGCGCGGGCGGCTGCTCAAGCTCTGGCGCGAGGCGCGGCTGGCGCACGACCCGGTCGGCGCGTGGGCGTCGATCGTCGAGGACGACGCCAAGCGCCGCGACTACCAGAAGATCCGTGGACTGGGCGGCTTCGTCCGCTCGGGTTGGGACGAAGTCAACGAGATCGTCGCAGCGGCCAACGTCTACACGATCAAGAAGCACGGGCCGGACCGCGTGATCGGCTTTTCGCCGATCCCGGCGATGTCGATGGTGAGCTATGCGGCGGGCAGCCGCTACCTCAGTCTCATCGGCGGCGTGTGCATGAGCTTCTACGACTGGTATTGCGACCTGCCGCCGGCGAGCCCGCAGGTGTGGGGCGAGCAGACCGACGTGCCGGAGTCGGCCGACTGGTACAACTCCACGTACATCATCGCCTGGGGTTCCAACGTGCCGCAGACGCGCACGCCGGATGCCCACTTCTTCACCGAGGTGCGCTACAAGGGCGCGAAGACCGTCGCGGTGACGCCGGACTATTCCGAGGTGGCCAAGCTGGCCGACCTGTGGATGCACCCGAAGCAGGGCACCGATGCCGCCGTGGCGATGGCCATGGGGCACGTGATCCTCAAGGAATTCTACGTCGACAAGCGCTCGACCTACTTCGACGATTACGCGCGCCGCTACACCGATCTGCCGATGCTGGTGATGCTGAAGGAGCACCAGCTCGCCGACGGCCGCACGGTGATGGTGCCGGACCGCTATGTGCGCGCGTCGGATTTCAACGGCAAGCTCGGCGCGGCCAACAACCCGGAGTGGAAGACCGTTGCGTTCGACCAGGATGGCAAGGTCGTGCTGCCCAACGGCGCCATCGGCTTCCGCTGGGGCCCGGATGGCCGCGCGGATACGGGGCAGTGGAATCTCGAAGCGAAGGAAGCGCGGCATGGCCACGAGGTCAAGCTGAAGCTGTCGGCGCTGGAGGGCGACCAGGCAGCGACTACCGTGGCGCAGGTGGGCTTCCCGTACTTCGGTGGCGTCGAACGCGTGCACTTCACGGGCAATACGCAGACCGATGTGCTGGTCCACGGCGTGCCGGTGCAGCGCATCGCGCTGGGCAAGGCCGGCGATGAGCGCCACGCGCTGGTTGCCACCGTGTTCGACCTGCAGCTCGCGCAATACGGCGTCGCGCGCGGCGTCAAGGACGAGCACTGCGCCGCCGATTACAACGACAACGTGCCCTACACGCCGGCATGGCAGGAGGGCATCACCGGCGTGCCGCGCGAGCAGATCATCACCGTCGCGCGGCAGTTCGCCGACAACGCCGACAAGACGCAGGGCAAGTCGATG
>JANNYI010000036.1:0-2336 GCA_031410015.1 Betaproteobacteria bacterium
CAAGGAACTGCTGGCCAAACTCTACGCGTCCATCGGCGGCAATGTGCAGTCCTTCCTGTACGGGCCGATGGCGACCCAGCCGCTGGGCTGGTTCAAGAAGCCAATCACCAAGACGGCGGATTTCAAGGGCCTCAAGTTCCGCACCAATGGACTGGCGATCGATTTGTTCACCGCGATGGGCGCGGCGGTCAACGCGCTTCCCGGCGGCGAGATCGTGCCGGCGATGGACCGCGGCCTGCTCGACGGCGCCGAGTTCAACAACGCCACCTCCGACCGCCTGCTCGGGTTCCCCGATGTCTCCAAGGTCTGCATGCTGCAGAGCTACCACCAGAGCGCCGAGACGTTCGAGATCATGTTCAACAAGCCGAAGTACGACGCGCTGCCGCCGAAAATGAAGGCGATCATCGCCGGCGCCGTGGAAGCGGCGTCCGCCGACATGTCCTGGAAGGCGATCGACCGCTATTCCAAGGACTACATCGAGCTGCAGACCAAGGACAAGGTCAAGTTCTACAAGACCCCGGATGCGATCCTGCAGGATCAACTGACGCTGTGGGAAGCCATCGTTGTCAAGAAATCGGCCGAGAACCCGTTGTTCAAGGAGATCGCTGAGTCGCAGAAGGTGTTCGCGGAGCGTGCGGTGAAATGGGATCAGGACACCTACGTCAGCCGGCGCATGGCCGTGGCGCATTTCTTCGGACCCAAGAAGGCCGCAGCCAAGAAGGCTTGAGAGCTTTCCGTATCAACCATCAGCCATCCGGGCATCGTCCGGGTGGCTGATTTTTTTACACCGGCCAGAACATGCAGAAACTGCTTCTTACGATAGACAAGATCAGCACCTCCATAGGCCAGGCGTTTTCGTGGTTTATCGTGGCGCTCACCCTGATGATCTCCTGGGAGGTGTTCTCACGCTACGTTCTGGACAATCCGCACCCATGGGCTTTCGACGTCATGATCATGATGTACGGGACGGTGTTCATGATGGCGGGCGCCTATACCCTGTCCAAGAACGGCCACGTGCGCGGCGACGTGCTGTACGGTTTCTTCCCGCCGCGCCTGCAGGCCGGCCTGGACCTGGCGCTGTACATCCTGTTCTTCATCCCGGGCGTGTTTGCGCTCGCCTGGGCCGGCTATAGCTTTGCCGCCGAGTCCTGGGCCATCAACGAGCATTCGAACGTCACGGCCGACGGCCCGCCGGTCTACCCGTTCAAGACCATCATTCCGGTCGCCGGGGCATTCCTGCTGGTGCAGGGCTTCGTCGAGATCATCCGCTGCGTCATCTGCCTGCGGGAGGGCGAGTGGCCCAGGCGGGCGCAAGACGTCGAGGAAGTGGACGTCGGCAAGCTGAAGGAGATGGTGAACGTCAAGGACGAGGACATCGCCAGGCTCGACGCCTTTGTCGTCAAGCAAGAGGGGAGCCACAAGTGAGAAAGGAAGTCTGGTTCGGGCTCTCGATCATGGCCGCGGTCGTGATCGCCGTATTCGTCCTGCTGCCGTCGCCGTCGATGATGGCCAACGGCCACCTTGGCCTGCTGATGCTGGCGTTGATCGTGGTCGCCATCATGCTGGGTTTTCCCACGGCATTCACCCTGATGGGCATGGGGATGATGTTCGCCTGGATCGCGTATCGCAGCCAGAATCCCGCGCTGGCTGTGCAGCAGACGCTCGACCTGATGGTGCAGCGAGCCTATTCGGTCATGTCGAACGACGTGCTCATCTCCATCCCGTTGTTCGTGTTCATGGGGTACCTGGTCGAGCGCGCCAACCTGATCGAGAAGCTTTTCAAGAGCCTGCACCTCGCGATGGCGCGGGTGCCGGGATCGCTCGCGGTCGCGACGATCGTGACCTGCGCGATCTTCGCCACGGCTACGGGCATCGTCGGCGCGGTGGTGACCCTGATGGGCCTGCTCGCGCTGCCAGCGATGCTGCGCGCGGGTTACAGCGTGCAGTTGTCGGCGGGCGCGATTACCGCAGGCGGATGCCTGGGCATCCTGATCCCCCCTTCGGTGCTGTTGATCGTCTATGGCGCCACCGCCGGCGTGTCGGTGGTGCAGCTCTACGCCGGCGCATTCTTCCCCGGCATCATGCTGGCTTCGCTGTACGTCGGGTATGTCATCATCGTCACCAAGATCAAGCCCAGCCTGGCCCCGCCGCTGTCGGCCGAGGATCGGCGTGTGCCGCTGCCCGAATTCGCGGGAATCGTTTCCAAAACGGTCAGCAACACAGTCCTGCCCGGACTGATCGGCGCCATCAAGGGCAAGCGCAATGCCGCGGTCCCGATGCGCACGCTCCTCAACCCCCTGTTGATCGCGCTGCTCCCGGCGCTTGCGGTGGCATCA
>JANNYI010000037.1:0-9759 GCA_031410015.1 Betaproteobacteria bacterium
TGGCCTTCAACACCTGGCCGAACGGCGAATTGACGATCCGGTAGATCAGCAGGAAGCCGCCAACGAAGATCGCCAGCACCACGAAGTACATAGTCAGCGTATTGGACAGGTCGATGAACCCGAACAACTTGCCGCGCGGCACCGACTGGATGCCATCCTCGCCGCCGGTCAGCGGCGACTGCAGGCAGAAGAAGTAGATCATCTGCGCCAGTGCCAGCGTGATCATGGCGAAATAGATCCCTTGCCGGCGGATCGCCAGCAACCCGACGATGACGCCCAGCACCGTGGCCGCCACCGTGCCCGCAAGGATCGCGAATTCCGGCGGCCAGCCCCACACCTTGGCCGCGTGTGCGCAAACATAGCCCGCCGAACCCAGGAACATCGCGTGGCCGAAGGACAGGAGGCCGCCGAAGCCCAGCAGCAGGTTGAACGCGCAGGCGAAGAGCGCGAAGCACAGCGCCTTCATCAGGAACACTGGATACACGCCGGCAAATGGCGCGATGGCCAGCGCCGCCACCATCAGCCCGGTGGCCAGCGCCATCCGCCGGCGCGTGGGCACGCCCACGGTGGTTGCTGCGGCAACGGGTGCGGTCATCTCAGCGCTCCCGGCCGAAGAGGCCAGCGGGTTTGAACAGCAGGACCAGCACCATCACGACGAAGATCACCGTGTTGGACGCCTCGGGATAAAACACCTTGGTCAGGCCCTCGACGATGCCGAGGCCGAAGCCGGTGAGGATGGCGCCCAGGATCGAGCCCATCCCGCCGATCACCACGACGGCGAACACGACGATGATGAGGTTGGCGCCCATCTGCGGGCTGACCTGGTAGATCGGCGCCGCCATCACGCCGGCCAGCGCGGCCAGGCCGACGCCGAAGCCGTACGTGAGCGTGATCATCCGCGGCACGTTGATGCCGAAGGCCTGCACCAGCGCCGGATTCTCGGTCGCGGCGCGCAGGTAGGCGCCGAGCTTGGTCCGCTCGATCACGAACCATGTGCCGAGACAAACGACCAGCGAGGCCACGATCACCCACGCGCGGTACTTCGGCAGGAACATGAAGCCGAGATTGAAGGCGCCGGAAAATTCCTGCGGCAGCCGATACGGCTGCCCGGAGCTGCCGTAGAAATTGGTGAAGACCCCCTGCAGGATCAGCGCGAGTCCGAACGTCAGCAGGAGTCCGTAGAGGTGATCGAGCTTGTACAGCCGCGACAGCATCGTGCGCTCGATGATCACGCCCGTCGCACCGACCAGCACCGGCACCAGCAACAGCGACCACCAGTAGCCGACGCCGAGGCGTTCGAGCAGGAACCATGCGCAGAATGCGCCCATCATGTACTGGGCGCCGTGCGTGAAATTGATGATGTTGAGCAGACCGAAAATGACGGCGAGCCCCAGGCTCAACATCGCGTAGAACGCGCCGTTGATGAGGCCGATCAGCAGCTGCCCGAAGAGCGCCTGCGTCGGAATGCCGAAGATCTCCGTCACGCCAGGTCACCGGCGGAGATTGATTGCAGCAACATGGCGTGACGGATCGACATTATTTTACGAGCGGGCAGTCGCCGTCCTTCAACGGTCGGAACGCCTGGTCCGCCGGAATCGTCGAGCGGACCTTGTAGTAGTCCCACGGCCCCTTCGACTCGGACGGCTTCTTCACCTCAACGAGGTAGGCCGGATGAATCTTGCGGCCGTCCACCCGGATCGAGCCCTTGCCGAACAGCGGATCGTCGGTGGGCATTTCCTTCATCTTGGCGATGACCTTGGTGCCGTCGTCGCTCTTCAGGGCCTCCACCGCCTTCAGGTAGTGCAGCACCGACGAATACACGCCCGCATGCACCATCGTCGGGTGAATGCCCTTGTTGCCCGCGGCAAATTTCTTGGCGAAGGCGCGCGAGGCATCGTTCTGGTCCCAGTAGAACGTGTTGGTCACGATCAGGCCCTGCGCGGTCGGCAGGCCGAGCGCATGGATGTCGGTCAGGAAGACCAGCAGTCCCGCAAGACTCTGGCCACCCTTGACGATGCCGAACTCGGCGGCCTGCTTGATCGAATTGGTGGTGTCGCCGCCGGCATTGGCCAGCCCGACGATCTTGGCCTTGGAGGCCTGCGCCTGCAGCAGGAACGACGAGAAATCCTGCGTATTGAGCGGCGCGCGCACCTTGCCCAGCACCTTGCCGCCGTTCTTCAGCACCACCGCCTCGGTATCGCGCTCGAGCGCGTGGCCGAAGGCGTAGTCGGCGGTGACGAAGAACCACGAGTCGCCGCCCGTCTTGACGATCGCGCCCCCGGTGCCGTTGGCCAGCATCCAGGTGTCGTAGGTCCAGTGCACGGTATTGGGCGAGCAGGCCTTGCCGGTCAGGTCCGACGATGCGGCCCCGGACACGAGGAACGCCTTGCCCTTGTCCTTGGTGATCTGGTTGACGGCGAGCGCGACGCCGGAATTGGGCGTGTCGAGGATCGCGTCGACCTTGTCGACGTCATACCACTGGCGCGCGATGCCCGAGCCGATGTCCGGCTTGTTCTGGTGGTCGGCGGAAATCACCTCCACCTTGTAGCCGCGCTTCTCGATGCCGGAATCCTCCACCGCCATCTTCGCGGCCAGCACCGAGCCGGCGCCTGCCAGGTCGGTGTAGAGGCTCGACATGTCGGTCAGGACGCCGAGCTTGATCATGTTGTCCGACACCTGCGCGTGGGCGACGCCGGCGGCCAGGGTGGCAGCGACGGCGAGGCCGAGCATATTGCGTTTGAAAGCGTTCATGGTTCCTCCGTGCGTGAAGGGGTTCGTTCTGACTAGACCCCGAGATAATCGTGCAACTTCGCCATATTGGCTTCGAGTTCGGCATTCCGGATCATGTCCACCACCCGGCCGTGCTCGATCACGTAATGCCGGTCCGCGACGGTGGCCGCAAACCGGAAATTCTGTTCGACAAGAAGGATCGTGAAGCCCTGCGCCTTCAGGCGCGCAATCGTGCGTCCGATCTGCTGCACGATCACGGGAGCGAGGCCTTCCGTGGGCTCGTCGAGCAGCAGCAGGCGCGCGCCGGTGCGCAGGATGCGGCCGATGGCCAGCATCTGCTGCTCGCCGCCGGACAGCTTGGTGCCCTGGCTCGCGCGCCGCTCCAGCAGATTGGGAAAAAGCTCGTAGATCTGCTCGATGGTGAGCCCGCCGGCGCGCACGACAGGCGGCAGCAGCAGGTTTTCCTCGACGCTGAGCGATGCGAAGATGCCGCGCTCCTCCGGGCAGTACGCGATGCCCTGCCGCGCGATGCGGTTGGACGGCATCCGGATGAGGTCGTGGCCCTCGAACCGGACCGCACCCTCGCGCCGCGGCACGATGCCCATGATCGACTTCAGCGTGGTGGTCTTGCCCGCGCCGTTGCGGCCGAGCAGCGTGACCACTTCGCCGGCGCGAACCTCGAAGTCGATGCCGTGCAGGATATGCGACTCGCCATACCAGGCGTTGAGGCCCTGCACGGCCAGCAGCGCCGCGCCCTGGTCCTGCATGCCGGACTCAGGCTTCGCGTCAGCCATGTCCTGCTCCCATGTAGGCCTGCACGACATCCGGATTCTTCGACACGGTGGCGTAGTCGCCCTGCGCGAGGATCTCCCCGCGCGCCAGCACCGTGATGTGATGGGCCAGCGTGGACACCACCGAGAGGTTGTGCTCGACCATCAGCACCGTGCGGTTGACGGCCACCTTGCCGATCAGCGTCGTGATGCGTTCCACGTCCTCGTGGCCCATGCCCGCGGTCGGTTCGTCGAGCAGCATCATCTCCGGCTCCAGCGCGAGCGTGGTCGCGATCTCGAGCGCCCGCTTGCGGCCATACGACAACTCGACGGCCGCAATCGACGCAAACTCGGACAACGCCACCGCGTCGATCAACTCGAGTGCGCGCGCGTCCAGCGCGTGCAACGACCGCGCCGAGCGCCAGAAATCGAAGGAATGCCCCTCCTTGCGTTGCAGCGCGATGCGGACGTTTTCCAGCACCGTCAGGTGCGGAAACACCGCCGAGATCTGGAACGAACGCACCAGCCCCATGCGGGCGATGGCGGCGGGGCGCGATCCGGTGATTTCCCGGTCGTTGTAGAAGATCTGGCCGCGCGTCGGCGTGAGAAAGTGCGTGAGCAGGTTGAAGCACGTGGTCTTGCCGGCGCCGTTGGGGCCGATCAGCGCATGGATCGTGCCGCGGCGGACGACAAGGTCGACGTCCTTGACCGCGACGAAGCCCTTGAACTCCTTGGTGAGCTTGCGCGTTTCGAGGATCGTGTCAGCGGGCATGCGTTGGCAATGGGCGGTTCGGACAGGGAACGGGAATTGGAGACGGGCGGCGGATTATGCTTAGGTAGTCGCCATTGACGCAACCTGCATTCGCGCCGCCGCCGCCCTTTTCATTGCGCGCGCCATTGCGGTGCACGTTTGCCGAGGAAGGCGTCGATGCCTTCCGCGGCGTCGGGATCCAGCAAGTTGCAGGCCATCGACTCGCCGGCGAGTGCGTAGGCGTCCGGCAACGATTGGTCGATCTGCGCGTAGAACGCCTGCTTGCCCATCGCCAGGGCGGCGGGACTCTTTGCCGCGATGGTCGCCGCCAGCGCGCCGACGGCGGCGTCGAGCTGCGCGGCGGGAACCACCCGGTTCACGAGACCCCAGGCGAGCGCCGTCGGGGCGTCGATCATTTCGCCGGTCAGCAAGAGCTCCAGCGCGCGCTTGCGCGACACGTTGCGCCCCACGCCGACACCTGGCGTCGTGCAGAAGATGCCGGCATTGATGCCGGACAACCCGAACCTGGCGGTGTCGGCGGCGACTGCAAGGTCGCACATCGACACCAGCTGGCAGCCCGCGGCCGCGGCCGCGCCGTGGACGCGGGCAATCACGGGCTGCGGCAGCCGCGTGAGCTTCAACATCATGCGCGTGCACGCGGCGAAGAGACCGCGCTGCCAATCGCCGTCCACGTGCGCGCGCATCTCCTTCAGGTCGTGCCCGGCGCAGAACGCCCGCCCGCTGCCGGCGAGCACGACCACCCGTACGCCGGCATCCGCGGCGATCGTATCTAGCGCGGCATCGAGCGCGGCAATCATGGCCGTGGAGAGCGGATTGAAGCGGTCGCCGCGATTCAACGTCAGCGTGGCGACCCCATCCGCCGTGTCGCGCAGCAACAGCGGTTGCAGGTCGGCTTCGAGGGGGGCATTCATGGCGCGTCTCCGTGGCACGTCAAGTGGATCAATCCGCATTGTAAGCATGCCGGCGATCCGGAAGGAGTGAACACCGTACTTGCCAGCCATGCGCGCATATCAACCACCAATGTCATCCATTTAGGATATTAACACCTACAAAAGCATGTTTTATGGTTATTATTGTCGCCCGAAGCACCGCTCGCGACCTTTTCACCATGACCATCGCTCCACCCAACCCATCGCTCGTGCCGCTGCGCGCCCGTATCGCCGCCGCCCACCGCCCGCCCGAGGGTGCAACGCTGCCGCCACTCCTCGACGAGGCGGCGTTTGCGCCGGCGGCGCTGGAAGCGACGCAGCGGCTTGCCACGCGCCTGGCACAGGGCATTCGCGCCGCGCGCACCACGTCCTCCGGCGTCGATGCGCTGATGCTCGAGTTTTCGCTCGAGTCGAACGAGGGCGTCGCCCTCATGTGCCTCGCCGAAGCGCTGCTGCGCATTCCTGACGCCGCCACCCGCGACCGCCTGATCCGCGACAAGATCGGTCCCGGCGACTGGCGCGCGCACGTGGGACGCAGTCCATCGGTGTTCGTCAATGCCGCGGCGTGGGGACTGCTGGTCACCGGCACGCTCGTCGACTCGCGCAGCGACTCGGCGCTCGAACGTGCGGTGACCTCGATGCTGCGCAAGGGCGGCGAGCCGCTGATCCGGAAGGGCGTCGACCTGGCCATGCGCATGCTCGGGCGCCAGTTCGTCACCGGCCGCACGATCGAGGAGGCGCTGGTCAACGCGCGCGAACGCGAGGCGCGCGGCTACCGCTTCTCCTTCGACATGCTGGGCGAAGCGGCATTGACGGCCGCGGACGCGCAGCGCTACTACGCTGCGTACGAGCACGCGATCCACGCGATCGGCAAGGCCGCAGCCCATGCGGGCGCGCTGGCCGGTCCCGGCATCTCCGTCAAGCTCTCCGCGCTGCATCCGCGCTACACCCGGCTGCAGCGCGACCGCGTGATGCGCGAGCTGCTGCCGCGGGTGCGGGCACTGGCCCTGCTCGCCCGCGGCTACCGCATCGGGTTCAACATCGATGCCGAGGAGGCCGATCGTCTCGAACTGTCGCTCGACATCCTCGCGGCGCTCGCGGGCGACCCCGCGCTGGCCGACTGGGATGGACTGGGCTTTGTCGTGCAGGCCTACCAGCGCCGTGCCCGCGCCGTGATCGACTGGCTGGTGGCGCTGGCGCGCGGCAACCGGCGCCGGCTGATGGTGCGCCTCGTCAAGGGCGCCTACTGGGATTCCGAGATCAAGCGGGCCCAGGTGGACGGGCTTGCCGACTATCCGGTGTTCACGCGCAAGGTGCACACCGACGTGTCGTACCTGGCGTGTGCGCGGGCGATGCTGGCCGCGCCTGACGCCCTGTTCCCGCAGTTCGCCAGTCACAACGCCTTCACCATTGCCGCGATCCATACGCTCGCCGGCGATGCCGACTACGAATTCCAGTGCCTGCACGGCATGGGCGAATCCGTCTACGACCAGATCGTCGGCGCGGGACCGCTGCACCGGCCGTGCCGCATCTATGCGCCGGTGGGTTCGCACGAAACGCTGCTGGCGTACCTCGTGCGGCGCCTGCTCGAGAACGGCGCCAACTCGTCGTTCGTGAATCGCATCGTCGATCCCACGGTGGCCATCGCGGACCTCGTCGACGATCAGGTGGCGCGAGCCCGCGCGAGCGGCGGCACCGCGCATCCGCGCATTCCGTTGCCGTCCGACCTCCTCCCCGGCCGGCGCAATTCGCGCGGCATGGACTTCTCCGACGAAACGGTGCTGGCAACGCTTGCGGCCGCCGTGCGCGCGCCGCAACCGGTGCGCGCCGTGCAGCCGCTGCTGGCCGTGCCAATGCCGGTGTCGACGCGCGAAGCCATCGTCATCCGCAATCCGGCGGACCACGCCGACATCGTGGGCACGGTGGAGGCCGCTACGGCCGACGACGTGGCCATCGCCGTGGCCGCCGCGGTGGCCAGCCCGTGGTCCGCGATGCCGGCGTCGGCGCGCGCTGCGCTGCTGGAGCGCGCCGCCGATCTCCTGGAGGACGACCGGCTCGCGCTGATGGTGCTGCTGGTGCGCGAAGCGGGAAAATCACTGCCCAATGCGCTGGGCGAAGTGCGGGAGGCGGTCGACTTCTGCCGCTACTACGCGGCCCAGGCGCGGCGTGAACTCGACGCAACCACGCCGCGTGGAGCCATCGTCTGCATCGCGCCATGGAATTTCCCGCTGGCGATTTTCGTGGGCCAGGTCGTCGCCGCGCTGGCCGCCGGCAATGCCGTGCTCGCCAAGCCGGCCGAGCAGACCCCCTGCGTCGCCGCTGCGGCCATCGCACTGCTGCACCGCGCGGGCGTTCCTGCGTCCGCGCTGCAGTTGCTGCCGGGACGCGGTGAAACGGTGGGAGCCGCGCTGGTGGCCGATGTCCGCATCGCCGGCGTGCTCTTCACCGGCTCCACCGCCGTCGCGCAAACGATCAACCGGGTACTGGCACAACGCGCCGACGAACCGTTGCTGATCGCGGAGACCGGCGGCATCAACGCGATGATCGTCGACAGCTCGGCGCTGCCCGAGCAGGTCGTGCAGGACGCCATCACCTCCGCGTTCGACAGCGCGGGACAGCGCTGCTCGGCGCTGCGCCTGCTGTGCGTGCAGGACGATGTCGCCGCCACCATCCTGCCGATGCTGCGCGGCGCGATGGCCGAACTCGCCGTGGGCGATCCCCGCGAACTCGCGACCGATGTCGGCCCCGTGATCGACGCCGGGGCCCGCAACGCACTGGCCGGTCACGTGGAGGGCCTGCGCGCCGCCGGTGTCGCCGTGCTGCAGCTCGCGCTGCCCGCCGCGGCGGACAACGGCACGTTCTTCGCGCCCACGCTGATCGAACTCGACGACCCGGCGCAACTGCAGCGCGAAGTCTTCGGGCCGGTGTTGCACGTGGTCCGTTTCCGCGAGGGCACGCTGGATGCGCTGCTCGACGCCATCAACGCCACGGGTTACGGGCTCACGCACGGCATCCAGACCCGCATCGACGAGACGGTCGACTTCATCTGCGCCCGGGTGCGCGCCGGCAACATCTACGTCAACCGCAACATCGTCGGGGCCGTGGTCGGCGTGCAGCCCTTCGGCGGCGACGGTCGCTCCGGCACCGGCCCCAAGGCCGGCGGCCCGCATTACCTGCGCCGCCTGGTGCGCGAGGACGAGCTGATCGGGCCGGAGGCGCTGCACCAGCCGCTGGCGCTGCCCGGCCCCACCAGCGAGGCCAATACATTGACGCTGCATCCGCGCGGCCGGGTCGCCTGCATCGCCGCCGAGGCGCACGCACTGGCGCTGCAGGTGCGCACGGCGCATGCGCTCGGCAACACGGTGCTCATCGCCGCTTCGGCAATGGCCAGGGACGTCGCGACGGATACCGGCGCGCGATGCGAAGTCCTTGCGGATCCGCTCGCCTGCGCGCCCGACGCCGTGCTGTTCGACGGCAGCGCCGCGGACGCAGCGGCACTGCGGCGGCGACTCGCCGCGCTCGACGGCGCACTCGTGCCGCTGCTGCTGCCGCGCGCCGGCGTCTATGCCACCGCCCGCCTCGTGTCCGAACGCACGCTGGCCATCAACACGACGGCCGCCGGGGGCAACGCCTCGCTGCTGTCACTCACCGAGGCCACACCGTGAAAAAACTCGACGCCATCGACGTCGCCATCCTCGACGCCCTGCAGCGCGACGGGCGCCTGCCCAACGTCGCGCTGGCCAGGGCCGTGGGCCTCAGTCCCACCCCCTGCGCGGAGCGGGTCAAGGCACTGGAAGCGGCCGGGATCATCGATGGCTATCACGCGCATCTCGACGCCGGGACGATCGGCCTGGGCCTCCTCGTTTTCATCGAGATCGGCATCGATCGCACGTCGGAGGACGCGTTCGGCCAGTTCCGCGCGGCCATGCTGGCCATCGAACAGGTGGAGGAATGCCACATGGTGGCCGGTGGCTTCGACTACCTGCTGAAGGTGCGCGTGCCCGATATGGCGGCGTATCGCCGCTTCCTCGGCGACGTGCTGTCGAAGGTGCCCGGCATCCGCGAGACGCACACCTACGCAGTGATGGAGTGCGTCAAGGATGCGCGCGGCGTGGATCTCTCGCACCTGCGCGCCAATCCGGTCATGACGGTGTAGGCGAGGCTCCAGCCCCGCGGAGAAGTTGCCGCAATGAACATGCGAGGCTGAAGCCTCGCCTACAACCTAGCCTACAACCTCGCCCAAATCCTCGCCTACTCGATCGCCGCTGCGGACTTCGCCCTTGCGCGCAACACGAACTTCTGGATCTTGCCCGTCGAGGTCTTGGGCAGCGCCTCGAAGATCACCTTCTTCGGCACCTTGAAGCGCGCGAGCAATCCCCGGCAGTGTTCGATCATCTCCACCTCGGTGACCGAGGCGCCCGGCTTCAGCTCGACAAATGCGCATGGGGTCTCGCCCCATTTGGGGTCGGGTTGGGCGACGACCGCCGCCATCAGCACCGCTGGATGCCGGCTCAGCACGTCTTCGACTTCCAGCGACGAAATGTTCTCCCCGCCTGAA
>JANNYI010000038.1:0-9046 GCA_031410015.1 Betaproteobacteria bacterium
CCGCTCTTCAACATGAAGGGCGGGCCGCCGGAGTTGCCCGGATTGATCGCCACGTCGGTCTGGATGAACGGCACCAGGTTCTCCTGCGGCAGGTCGCGCCCCTTCGCGCTCACGATGCCGGCGGTCATCGTGCTGTCGAGCCCGAACGGCTTGCCGATAGCCACCACCCACTCGCCGACCCGCAGCTTGTCGGGATCGCCGAGCGTGACCTTGGGCAGGTCCTTCGCCTCGATCTTGAGGAGCGCGATGTCGCTGCGCTTGTCCGCTCCCAGCACCTTGGCCTTGAAGTCGCGCTTGTCGAAGAGCTTGACGGTGACCTCGTCCGCGCCGTCGACCACGTGGGCATTGGTGATGATGAGCCCGTCGCTGGCGATGATGAAGCCGGACCCCACGGACTGCGCCTCGGGTTCGCGTTCCTGTCCGCGCCGCGGTGGTACCTGGCCGAAGCGCCGGAAGAACTCGTAGAACGGATCGTCTTCCGACAATTCGGGCGTCCCGCGGCCGCCGCGCCTTGCCTTCTGGGTCACATCGATGGAGACCACCGCGGGACTGTTCTTCTCGTACAGCTCGGTGAAGTCGGGCAACCCGGCGCTCTTGCCCTGGCCTGAGGCCACTGGCGCAAACGCCGCGGCAACCGCGACCGCAAAGGTGGCGGCCAGCGCCCGGGACGACATGGAGTAAAGCGTGGACATGGAAAGCCTCGTGCGAATGTTGCGGGGGAGTGAGGGGAATGTGCGGCTGTGCAAGCGGCGGATCAAGGGGGCGGGCGGCGCCCGACGGACTGCGCGATCTGGCGCACCGTGGCCGGCGGGACCTCGCCCAGCACGGTGACGAGGAAGGCATCGTTGCGCGCACTGTAGACGTTGAGCGCGCCCTGCTGAGTGAGGCCGATCTGCGCCTGGGTGACCGTCAGGGGTTCGATGAACACGCTGACGGCGACCAGTCCGTCGGACAGCACGATGTGCGCCACGGGATCGCGCTTGCCGCGCAGCGTCCGCAGCCCCTCGTTGATCTTGGTAAACCCGGCCGGCATCTTGCCGATGATCCACCCGGTGTCCTGCGGCACGACCTCGCCGCCGCTTGCCTGCCGCACCTGCCACTCGGGCGGGACCGCGGCCCACGACGGCTTGACCATGTCGCGATCGACCTTGGCGTTGATCGTGAGGTCGGTGAACGCGAATTGCTCGACGACCTCGCCCCGCTCGTTGACGAGCCGGGCCTTGAGCAGCAACCCCGTGGCCGCGTCGGACCAGAACTTGTGACCGTAGCGCAGCCCGTCCTTGGGCTCGAACACGACGACGTCGGAGGTATGTCCGGCGATGCGCTCGCCGGCGACCACGCGGAAATCGTAGTACTGGGCGAGGCTGCGCACCTGCTCCGGCGACAGCGATGGAAACGCATTGCGGAAGGTGCGCGGCTCGATGCGCATCAGCTTGGCGTCGGGAAAGTAGTACCGCACCTCGCCGCCGCTGCGAATGATCTCGCGCGGCGCGCCATCCTGGCTGGTGAGCTTCTCCCACTCCTGCCCGCCGTCGCTCATGTGCACGACCCGCGACGTTTCCATGCGCGAGCCCATCTGGTACACGATC
Source organism: Betaproteobacteria bacterium (assembly GCA_031410015.1). GTDB lineage: Bacteria > Pseudomonadota > Gammaproteobacteria > Burkholderiales > Casimicrobiaceae > VBCG01. The sequence goes on from JANNYI010000038.1 coordinate 1,590, forward strand.
ACGCCGGTGTAGTTGAGCGTGCGCGCGGCGGTCGCCACGCGGGCGAGCCATTGCGCCGCATCCTGCGCCAGTGCGACTGGCGCGGCCAGCAGCGCCACGAGCATCGACGCCACGACGCCGGCGCGGCGGCTCGCGCCCTGAAAAGTGGACGGCATTGGCATCATCGCTTCAATCGGATCACGGCCGCGGCGGCAATCCCGAGGAGACCGCGGCGCGCAGGTAGGTGCCGCCGCCCTGGATGGCCGACGCGGGGGAGTACTCCTGGTGCGCCACGAGGTATTCCGAGGGCACGTCGCCCGCCGGCTTGACCTGGGCCGCGCGCACGGTGGACGCCTCGCGGGCCTTGGCGATCGCCTGCGGCGGCGCGTCGACCATGGAGAAGGCTGTCCAGCCGACCACGGTGACGGCCGCCAGCGTGGCCGCCACCGCCCACGCGAAGGTGGCGGGCGCCGCCTGGCGCGACGAGCGGCTTGCGGCGGGGGCCAGCACGGTGGGTTCGGCGGCGAGCGTGGCGGCAAACCGCCGCGCAAACCCCGGCACCACCCCGTGCGTGCCACGCAGGTGATCACCGATCGCGTGGTAGCAGACCCACGTTTCCAGCGCCGCGTCGGTCTTCAGTTCCGCGCAAAGGCGCTCGAATTCGACGTCATCGAGTTCGCCATCCATCAAACGCGAAATATGCTCGTTCATCACCATCTCCGGTTCAAATCAGTGCCGAGTTGCGGACGCAACTCGGCGGCTATCGCTTCGCGCGCGCGGAAAATCCGCGACCGCACGGTGCCGATCGGACAATTCATCACAGCGGCGATTTCCTCATAGCTCAACCCTTCGATCTCGCGCAGCGTGATGGCTGTACGCAGATCTTCGGGCAGCGCGTCCATCGCCCGGTTGACGGTCTCGGCGATCTGCTTGCCCACCAATTCGTCTTCCGGCGTGGAGCTGGTGCGGAGTTGCTCGGCGTCTTCAAAACCTTCCGCTTCCTCGTTGTCAAACGCGGTCGAAGTCGGTGCCCGCCGCCCCATCGCGACCAGGTAGTTCTTCGCCGTGTTGATCGCGATGCGATACAACCAAGTGTAGAACGCACTGTCGCCCCGGAAGCTCGGCAGCGCGCGGTAGGCCTTGATGAAGGCTTCCTGCGACACGTCCTCGACCTCCGCCGGGTCGCGCACCAGCCGCGACAACAGCCGTCCCAGCTTGCGCTGGTACTTCATGACCAGCAGCTCGAAAGCGCGCTTGTCGCCACGCTGCGCCCGCTCCACGAGCTGCTGATCGATTTCGCGATCACCCATCCGCGGGTATTCCCTGAATCAATCGTTGTTTGTTGTTGTCCGGCGCCATGGCGAAAGCGCCTGCCGTCGGTGCCGCACGCGAGGCCGGCTGGAACGATCCGGTCGCGACGCAGCGCGCATCTGGGGATAAAGACTGCCGCATGCGGGTTAAGTTCACTGGGCGGCCATGGTCGCCGGAGGACGGTGTCGCCCGTCCACCTTGTCCAGGACAACCACCGAGCGGATCTGCCCGGTGGCAATGCCCCGCAAATTGCGCAAAGCGGGGGCGGCGAGATGCGCCAGCGCCTGCCGCGCCGGGCCATCGAGAAGCCCCAGCTGGTCAAGCACGCCGATCGTGGCGGCGTGCAGCCCGCGCATGTTGCCATCGGCCACCTTGATGGCGATGCCCCAGCCGCGGCTGCGAATACTCATGGCGCGCACCCCTTCCGCGCCGATCTTGCTGACCCAGTCGCCCCGTCCGGCGCGTGCCAGCGCCAGGTCGGCCCGCTGTTCGCCGGAGACCATCTCCGGGTGGGCGGTCATGGCATCGGCAAGCTGGCGCGGCGCGTGTCCATAGTCGGGATCGACTTGGGCGGCGCCGAGCCGGGCAAAACCCGTGGCCAGCGCGGCCAGCGGCAGCGCATAGTTGGGCGCCGAGCAGCCGTCGATGCCCGGTACCAGCGCGTCTTCGGGGACCGCGCAGAATCGGCTGACGGCCTGCCGGATCGCTTGCTGCAGCGGGTGCCCGAAGTCCAGGTAGTTGCGCTTGTCGTGCCCGCACATGACGCAATAGGCCAGCATGCCGCTGTGCTTGCCGGAGCAATTGTTGGCCAGCGGCGAATACGGCGGGGGCGGCGGCACTTCGCCGCGGGCCTCGAAGCAATAGGGCGCATGGGTGCCGCACTGCAGTTCCGCGGCACTGTTGCCGGCCTTGGCCAGCATGTCGGCGGCGGCCTCGATATGGCGCGTCTCGCCGGCATGGCTGGCGCACAGCAACGCCACCTGCGGCGGCGTGTAGCCGTAGCGCGTGGCGCCCCCGGCCGCGACGAACGGCAGCGCCTGCAGCGGCTTCAACGCGCTGCGCGTAAAGGCAACAAAGCGCGGGTCTCCGGCGGCAAAGAGGAGTTCGCCGTCATGCCCGCAGACCGCCACGGAACCGCGATGCGCGCTCTCGACGATCGCGCCGCGCGTGACCTCGGCCAGCGGGGCGTGGGCAACCAGGGCGGGAGGTGCAGGACTCGTCACGGGCAGGATTGAGCGAAGATAACCCGTAATTATCGCCCATTCCTCGCCGCAACGACCGCCTCCTGCCGCGACGCCTCAGTTCTTTGCGGCCAGCAAGGTCCTGATCTGCTCCAGCGCCGTCGGATCCTCGATGGTGGTGAGGTCGCCCGGGTCGCGGCCCTCGGCCAGCGCCTGCAACGATCGTCGCAGCAGCTTGCCCGACCGCGTTTTCGGCAGCGCGGTGACGAAGTGGACGGCGCCGGGGCGGCCGATCGCTCCCAGTTGCTTGTCGACCATGGCCATTACTTCCTGTCGCAGCGATGCGATGCCGGCCGCGTCGCGGATCCGGGCCGGGTCCTTGACCACGGCGAATGCCACGGGGATCTGGCCCTTCAGCGCATCGGCCACGCCGACCACGGCCACTTCGGCGATGCCCGAATGCGCCTGCACCGCCTCCTCGATCTCGCGCGTGCCCAGCCGGTGCCCGGCAACATTGATCACGTCGTCGGTGCGGCCGAGAACGAAATAGTAGCCATCGGCGTCGCGCATCGCCCAGTCGAATGTGGAATAGGCGAGATGATCGGGGAACGTGCTGAAGTACGTGTTGACGAAGCGCTTGTCGTCGCCCCAGATCGTGCTCATGCACCCCGGCGGCAACGGCGGCATCAGCGCCAGCACGCCCTTCTCGCCCGTGCCGACTTCGGCGCCCGTCGTTTCGTGGAGCAGGCGCACGTCGTACCCGGCTGCCGGGAACGACGGACTGCCGAACTTGCGGGGCGTGTCCTCGACGCCCGGGTGCGCCGAGAGGATCGGCCAGCCTGTTTCGGTCTGCCAGTAGTTGTCCACGATGGCCACGCCGCCCAGCGCGTCGGTCACCCAGCGCGCCGTCGGCTCGTCGAGCGGCTCGCCGGCAAGGAAGAGGTGCCGCAGCGACGAGACATCGTGCTGGCGCATGAACGACAGGTCCTGCTTCTTCAGCACCCGGATCGCCGTGGGCGAGCTGAACATCGTCGTGACCTTGTTCTCGGCCACGATCTTCCACCAGATCGCCGGATCGGGCAGGATCGGAAGGCCTTCGTACATGATGGTCGTCGACCCGTTGATCAGCGGCCCGTAGATGATGTACGAATGCCCCACCACCCAGCCGATGTCGCTGGTGGTGAACATCGTCTCGCCGGGCGCCACGGCGAAGATGTCGCGCATCGAGGCCGCAAGCGCCACCGCGTAGCCGCCGGTGTCGCGCTGCACGCCCTTCGGCTTGCCGGTGGTGCCGGACGTGTAGAGGATGTACGACGGCTCGCTGGACTCGAGCCATGCGCACGGCACCTGCGCGTCCATGTGCTGCGCGCGCAAAGCGGCGTAGTCGTGATCGCGGCCGGGCACCCGCGTGACCTGCGGATCGAGGCCGCGATCCACGATCACGACGTGCTCGGGCGGAAATTCCGCAAGGCGCATCGCCTCGTCCACCAACGGCTTGTAGTGGACCGCCTTGCCGCTGCGCAAGCCCGCATCCGCAGTGAACAGCACCCGCGGCCGCGCATCGTCAATGCGCGTGGCGAGGCTCGCCGCCGCGAAACCGCCGAACACCACCGAGTGCACGGCACCCAGCCGCGCGCACGCCAGCATCGCGAACACGGCTTCGGGCACCATCGGCATGTAGACCAGCACGCGGTCGCCGCGCACCACGCCGAGACTCGCCAGCACGGCCGCGCAGCGATTGACTTCGGCGGCAAGCTCACGATAGGTGTAGCGCGCGGTCTGCCCGGTTTCGCTGGAAATGAACACCAGCGCGTCCTGGTCGGGACGCGTGGCGAGATGCCGGTCGACGGCGTTGTGACAGAGATTGGTGCGGCCACCGACGAACCAGCGTGCGAACGGCGGCCGCGAGTAGTCGAGCACCGAAGTGAACGGGGTGTGCCAATCGATCAGCGCCGCGCGTTCGCGCCAGAACCCCTCGCGATCGGCCAGCGAACGTTGATGGAACTCCTTGTAGGTGGACATGGGCAGCGCCTTTGCGGGTGCGTTCGATGAATGGCGGCTTCAGCCGCCGTGGGAGTCCGGTGCGATGCGCACGACGGTGCGGCCGCGCACGAGACCCTTGATGTAGGCGTCGAAGTGCGTGGGCAGTTCGTCGAAGTCGATCGTGCGCACCTGATCGTGCACCCGGTCGGGCCGCCATTCCATCGCCAGCTTGTTCCACGTGCGCTGGCGCAACGGCATCGGCGTGTTGGCGCTGTCGACACCGAGCAGGTGCACGCCGCGGAGGATGAACGGCATCACGGACGTATTGAGCTTGTAGTCGGCGGCGAGCCCCACGGCGGCCACGGTGCCGCCGATCTTCGAGGATGCCAGCAGCCACGACAGGACGTCGCCGCCCAGATTGTCGATCGCGCCCGCGAACGTGGCGCGCTCCAGCGGCTTGATGCGCGTCAAGTCGATCGCCTGCCGCTGCAGGACCTCCTTCGCGCCGATGCCCTTGAGGTAATCGGCCTCCTCGGCCTTGCCCGTGATCGCAACGACGTGGTAGCCGAGCTTGGCCAGCACCTCCACCGCCACCGAGCCGACCCCCCCGGTCGCGCCGGTGACCGCCACCGGCCCGCTGTCGGGCTTCAGACCGTTGTGTTCCATCAACGCGATGGCCAGTGCCGCCGTGTAGCCGGCGGTGCCGAGCGTCATTGCGTCGAAGGCGGTCATCGACTCGGGCCGCCGCACGACCCAGTCGCCGGGCACGCGCACATGCTCCGCATAGCCGCCGTCGTGGGCCACGCCGAAGTCGTAACCCGTGACGATGACCTTGTCCCCGGCCTTGAACCGGTGGTCCGACGACGATTCGACGGTGCCGGCAACGTCGATGCCGGCGTTGGTCGGGAACTTGCGCATGATCCGGCCGGTGCCGTTGTACGACAACGCGTCCTTGTAGTTGATCGTCGAGTACTTGGTACGCAGCACCACGTCGCCGGGATCCAGCTCGTCGATGGACATGTCGACGAAGCGACTCGAAACGACCTTGTTGTCCTCGAAGGTGCGGTAGGCCTTGAACGTTGACATCGGAGTCTCCTCGGGTGGTCGGGTTGACGGCGTGGGCTTGCAGGATAACGCGGCGTTCAGGCCGCGACGGAATGGCTGGTGGCGGCCGCGGGCATGGCGGCCTCGACGGCGCGCGGACGCGCCATGTAGTCGCGGGTGCGCATCTCGGTCAGGCGACTGACCGTGCGGGGGAATTCCTGGACATTGGCGCCGGCCACATACAGCGCCGGTGCCGGCGCCGCCGCCGAGGCGACGAGTTTCACGCCGTTGTCGTAGAGGATGTCGATGAGCCACGTGAAGCGGCGCGCCAGGTCGCTCTGCTGCGCCGTCAGCACCGGGATGTCGGACAGGAACACGACCGCAAAGCGCTGCGCCAGCTCCAGATAGTCGCGCTGCGAACGCGGGCCGTCGCACAGCGCGGCGAAGTCGAACCAGACGGCGCTGCCGGCGCGGCGCCGCGCGACCAGCGTGCGGCCTTCGACGGTCAACCGCGGCGACTCGTCGGGCCCGCTGCGCATCGCATCGAACGCGGCCTCCAGTGCTGCATCGGCCGCCGGACCGGCCGGGACGAGGAACGTTTCCACGTGTTCCAGCGCGCGCAGCCGGTAGTCGATGCCGCCATCGACCTCGACGACATCGAGCCAGTGTTCGAGAAGCGCGATGGCGGGCACGAAGTTCTGCCGCTGCAAGCCATTGGGGTAGAGCCCCGACGGCGGGTAGTTCGACGTCAGCACGAAGACGACGCCGGCCTCCAGGAGCGCCTTCATGAGCCGGCCGAGGATCATCGCATCGGCGATGTCCGACACATGAAATTCGTCGAAGCAGATGAGCCGCCAGCGCTTGGCGATGCGGGTGGCCACGGCGGCCAGCGGATCGACCTCGCCCTTCAACGTCTGCAGTTCGGCGTGCACATCGCGCATGAACGCGTGGAAATGCACGCGCGTCTTGCGCTTCAACGGCACCGCTGCAAAGAAGCTGTCCATCAGGAAGCTCTTGCCGCGACCGACGCCACCCCAGAGGTAGAGGCCGTGGGGAACATCCGGCGGCGCGAACAATCGCTTCAGCCGCGACTGGCGCGCCTTGCGGAATGCGGTGAGTTCGTCCGCCAGCGTCTGCAATCGGCTCAGCGCTTCAGCCTGCGCATGATCGAGGGTCGCGCCGCGCTGCGCGAGGATGGGATCGAGATAATCGATCAGCGCGCCGCGACGACGCGCAATCTGGCCGGGGAGCATATCCCCGTTCATCCTAAAGATTCAAAGTACGTCCGTCTACGGCCAGCGCCGCTTCCTTGGTCGCTTCCGACAGCGACGGATGGGCATGGCAGATGCGCGCCAGGTCTTCGCTGGACGCGCCGAACTCCATGGCCACCACGCCCTCCGCGATCAGTTCGGAGGCGAACGGACCGACGACGTGCATCCCGAGGATGCGGTCCGACTTGCGGTCGGCCAGCATCTTCACGAAGCCCGAGGTGTCGCCCATCGCCCGGGCCCGGCCGTTGGCCATGAACGGGAAGCTGCCGGCACGGTAGTCGGCGCCGCGGGCCTTCAGCTGCTGTTCGGTCTCGCCGACCCACGCGATCTCGGGGGCGGTGTAGATCACCCACGGCACGGTGTTGAAGTCGACGTGGCCGTGCTGCCCGGCAATGCGCTCGGCCACGGCCACGCCCTCCTCCTCGGCCTTGTGCGCCAGCATCGGCCCGCGCACGACGTCGCCCACGGCCCAGACGTTGGGAAGATTGGTCCTGCACTCCGCGTCGACCGCGACGAAGCCGCGCTCGTCGATTTTGAGACCGACCGTATCGGCGCCGAGAGCACCGGTAAACGGAAGCCGTCCGATCGATACGATCAGATGGTCGAACACGCGGGACTTGGCATTGCCGGCGCTGTCGGCGTAGGCCACCGTGGGCAGGAAGGACGTCACGGTGGCCTACGCCGACAC
>JANNYI010000039.1:0-2173 GCA_031410015.1 Betaproteobacteria bacterium
GGTCAGGTTCGAATTGATCGCCGGAGGACTACCACCTTCCCGGCAGCCGTCGAACGATCAATTCGAGCCTGACCCCTTATTTAAGCCTGACCCCCTTTTAACCCTGACCCCTTTTCTGTGGCGTCGATAAGATACGGATTCTTCGACATAATTTTCACTTTGGCTGGACGCGCCCGGGCGCCGCCCGGTACAATCGCAGCCTGAACGGAGACGTGGCCGAGTGGTCGAAGGCACTCCCCTGCTAAGGGAGCATACGGGCCAAAACCTGTATCCAGGGTTCGAATCCCTGCGTCTCCGCCAATACCCGCATGTACGGCTTGGATACCTAGACTTATGTCTCGGGCCGGTCATCGATTGGCGTCCGCTTCGCAGCCGGCCCATCGCCCAAGTGTGGCGAACCTGCTGGCGGCAATATGGGCTAGCCATGCTGAATCCGCACCAAATCGGCCAGTAGCCGCACCGTTCCGGCGCGGTATCATGGACGGCTGTCCTTGCATTGCTGGTGCCGTGCCGTTCTCGGCAAGGGCTTCGCGCATGCATGCGTCGACCGTGGCCGTTGCACCGACGAAGTGGCATGAACGTTGCGCATCGCCCCAGTATCGTTCGATCAACCGGGAGACTTTTGCCATGCGTACGCTGCAATTTCTGAAACCTATCGCCATCGCGCTTGCCTTCGGCATCGCCACCGTCGCCGGCGCGCAAACCTGGCCCACCAAGCCGGTGAAGATCGTCGTCACCTTTCCGCCAGGCGGCTCGAGCGACGTGGTCGCGCGGGTGATCGCCCCGTTGCTCGCGGCCAAGCTGGGCCAGGCGTTCGTCGTCGACAACAAGCCTGGAGCAGGCGCCACCATCGGCGCCGCAGAAGTTGCGCGGGCGACCGCCGACGGCTATACGCTGATGCTCTCCAATACCGCGCCGATCAGCCTGTCGCCGTTCATGTTGGAGCCGCAGCCCTATGACCCCAACAAGAGCTTCACGCATATCGCGTACATCGGTTCTGTGCCCAACGTGTTCGTCGTGCATCCTTCGGTGCCGGCCAAGACCATTCCCGAGTTCATTGCGTGGGCGAAGCAGCAGAAGGACCCGATCCCCTACGGTAGCGGCGGGGTGGGCTCCATCGGGCATATCGTGGGCGAGCTCTTTGCCACGCAGGCAGGGATCAAGCTGAACCACGTCGGTTACAAGGGGTCTGCGCCGATGCACAACGATCTCCTGGGGGGCACGATCCTGTTTGCGATCGATACCCTGCCGCAGAACGTGCAATTCCAGAAGTCGGGCAAGCTGCGGATGCTCGCGGTCACCTCGACCAAACGGGCGGCCATGGCACCCGAGGTGCCCACGGTGATTGAATTGGGTTACCCGAAGCTGGTGGCCGAGAATTTCTTCGGGATCTCCGGACCTGCCGGCGTACCGAAGAACGTCACGACGCCGCTGCATGCGGCCACGCTGGCGGTACTCGACGACCCGAAGCTGCAGAAGAATTTCGAGGAACTTGGAATCACCGTACAGAAGATGTCATCGGAGGAATTCGCGCAGTTCGTGCAGAAGCAGGTCGCGGAGTGGGGGCCTCCGGTGAAGGCCTCCGGAGCCAAGCTCAACTGACCGCCCGATGCCCGGTATTTCCATCCACGTCGTCGATGTCAGCCGCGGGTTTCCCGCGGTGGGCATGCGCGTGGAAGTGCGCGCGCTCGACGGCGACGTGACACGCGCGGTGGGCGAGGGCATCATCGGCGCCAACGGCACCTTTGCGCACCCGATGAACGGTGGGACCGGTGTTGCGCGAGGCGTCCATGAGGCGCTGCTTCACGCGGGTGACTATTTCCGCGCGAGCGGGCAGGTGACCGCCGCGCCGGCCTTCCAGGAAATCGTCGTGTTGCGGTTCACGGTCCTCGATGTGGCGGATCACTATCACCTGCCGGTGAAGATCACGCCCTGGGGCTTGTCGGTGTGGCGCGGCGCCTGACTTCGCGCCGCCTGCGCGTGTGACGCTGCGGTCACCGCCGCCAATACCCCAGCCGCTGCAATTCCTCCGCCACATTGCCGGCAAGCGCGCGATAGCCGTCACCATTGAGGTGAACTGCGTCGGCGCGCAGCTTGTCGTTGCCCAGCAGCTTGCCGAGCTGCGGCGTCAGGAACGCCACCTTCGAGGCTTTCGCAACGTCGGAGAAGACCG
>JANNYI010000040.1:0-11883 GCA_031410015.1 Betaproteobacteria bacterium
CGTTGCCGTGATGCGCCAGCAGCGCCTTGTTGGCGGTGACCACGTGCTTGCCGTGGGCGATGGCGTCGAGCACCAGCGTGCGCGCCGGCTCGATGCCGCCGATCAATTCGCAGACGATGTCCACGTCCGGGTGGCGCACGACCACTTCCGGGTCGTTGGTGAGATTGACGCCGGACACTCCGCGCGTGCCATCGCGCGCCTTGTCCAGCGTGCGCGTGGCGATCCAGTTGATCCGGATCGGACGGCCGGCGCGCCGGCTGATCTCCTCCTCGTTGCGGCGCAGGACATCCCACGTGCCGCGACCCACGGTGCCGAAGCCCAGCAGGCCCACGTGCAGCGGTTTCATGGTGGGCGTGGTCATTTCAGCAACCCGTCGTCGCGGAACATCTGCTTGATCCCGCGGATTGCCTGTCGCGAGCGCGATTCGTTCTCGATCATCGCGAAGCGCACGTGGCCGTCGCCATACTCGCCAAAGCCGACGCCGGGCGACACCGAGACATGCGCCTTGGCCAGCAGCTGCTTGGTGAATTCAAGCGAGCCCATCGCGCGATAGGGCTCGGGAATCTTCGCCCACACGTACATCGATGCCTTGGGAATGTCGACCATCCAGCCCGCCTCGTGCAACCCCTTGCACAGCACGTCGCGCCGCGCCTGGTACTTGGCCGCGATTTCTGCCACGCAGTCCTGCGGGCCTTCCAGCGCCGCGATGGCCGCGACCTGCAGCGGCGTGAACGTGCCGTAGTCGTGATACCCCTTGATGCGGCCCAGCGCATTGACGAGATCGCGATTGCCGACCATGAAGCCGATGCGCCAGCCCGCCATGTTGTAGCTCTTCGACATCGTGAAGAACTCGACGGCGACATCGCGCGCGCCCGGCACCTGCATGATCGACGGCGCTTTCCAGCCGTCGAAGCAGATGTCGGCGTAGGCCAAGTCGTGTACCACGTAGATGCCATACTCCTTGGCCAGCGCGATGATCTTCTCGAAGAACGGCAGCTCCACGCATTGCGCGGTGGGATTGGCCGGAAAGTTGATGATGAGCATCTTCGGCTTGGGAAAGCTCATCCGGATCGTGTGTTCGAGCTCGGCGAAGAAGTCGACATCCGGCGTCATCTGCACCTGCCGGATGTCGGCGCCGGCAATCACCGGGCCGTAGATGTGGATCGGGTAGCTGGGGTTGGGCACCAGCACCGTGTCGCCGCGGCCCAGCGTGGCCAGCGCCAAGTGAGCGATGCCCTCCTTGGAGCCGATGGTGACGATGGCCTCGCTGTCCGGATCGAACTCGACACCCCAGCGCCGCTGGTACCAGTGGCAGATCGCGCGCCGCAACCGCGGAATGCCCTTGGACACCGAGTACCCGTGGGTATCGGGCCGCTGCACCGTCTCGATCAGCTTGTCGACGATGTGCTGTGGCGTGGGACCGTCGGGATTGCCCATGCCGAAGTCGATGATGTCCTCGCCGCGACGGCGCGCCGCCATCTTCAATTCGGCGGTGATCGAAAAGACGTACGGGGGCAGGCGCTCGATGCGCGAAAAATGGGATGACGGGGGGGTCGACATGCGAATCCTTGCGTAAGCGCCCGGAGCCGTCCGAGCGACGTAGGTTGTGGTGCGGGATGGTGAAGCGACGTCGATTTTAGCGCTTATGTTGCGTCGCGGCAATCCTCGCGGCGGCGCCTGCCCCGAGGGCGGCGCGGGCGATTGCGATTATCATCGCGGGAATCTGCCGCGCCGCTCGTCGCCCCGGACGCGCCGCCGTTCCACCGATCGTCCATCGCATCCGTCCCGTCGCCATGAAATTTCACCTGCAGCCCCCCTCCCCCTCGATCGTCGCGGCGCTGGGTGCCGACTGGATCCGCATCGGCACCACGGAATATCGGGACAACATCATCCTGACGCCGGATGCCGTCTTTCCGGGGTGGGCGCCGGACGGATTCAGCGCGCTGACCGAAGCCGCATTCGCGGGCTTGCGCCAATACGATCCGGAGATCGTCCTCCTCGGCACCGGGACGCGGCAGCAGTTTCCGCATGCGGGTCTCGTGCGCGCGCTGACCGATGCCCGCATCGGCGTGGAGCCGATGGATACGCGCGCCGCCTGCCGCACCTTTAACATCCTGGTGGCGGAAGGACGGCGCGTGGTGGCGGCGCTGATCGTGCGCTGACGCCAACGGGCGCCCGCTACTCGCCCATCTGCAGCAGCATCCCCCGGTCGCGCGCGTAGCCTATTGCCCCGCGAAACAGGTAGACGCCGATCGCCAGATACGCGAGGTCGAGCACGACGGCCCAGGCAAACGCGTCCCATGCGAACACGCCCTGCAGCAGCAGCGCGCGCATGCCCTCGAAGACATGCGCGGGCGGCAGCGCCAGCGCAATTGCCTGCAATGCCGGCGGCAGCACGCTGATCGGGTAGTAGACGCCCGACACCGGCGCCACCAGGAAAATTGCCGCCCATGCGAGCTCCTGCGCGCCCAGCCCCCAGCGCAGGATCATCGCCGACACTGCAAGGCCGATCGCCCAGCCGAATGCGATCAGCAGCGTGAAGAAGGCGATCAGCGGAAAGCCCATCGCAAAGATCGAATAGCGGAACAGCAGCCATGCGAACACGCACGCGCCGCCCACGCCGATCAGCGTGCGCAGGACACTCAGCACGACCTGACCGGCAATGAACTCGCGCAACCGCAGCGGACTGACGAACAGGTTGGCGAGGTTGCGCGACTGCAATTCCTCGATGAACGTCAGCGACACGCCGAGCTGCCCGCGGAACAGCACGTCCCACAGCAGCACCGCGCCGATGAAGAAACCGGGCGCGTCGCGGAGGAAGCTGTTGGTGGGCTGCAGGTAGAGCGTGAGGAACGCCCACAGCACCATGGTCACGGTCGGGTAGTAGGCCATCGACACGATGCGCGGCCACGACTTCAGCAACAGGTAAGCGTGCCGCCGGACCAGCGCGCGCACGCGCCGCGCGGACGCGGCGATGCCGGTTTGCGGATGCAGGCGAAGGGGTGGCAGAGGCGCGCGCATGGCCGGGTTCAGAACGCCATCGGCGCGGGGGGCGTGTCGGCGCTGCCGCGCGCGATGTCGAGGAACACCTGCTCCATGTCGGCCCGCGCATAGCGGGCGAGCAGATCGCCCGGCGAACCCTGGTCGACGATCCGGCCCGCGCGCATCATGATCACGTCGCCGCACATGCGCTCGACCTCGCCCATGTTGTGCGAGGCGAGCAGCATCGTGCAGCCGCTGGTGCGCTGGTAATCCTCGAGATAGGTGCGCATGCGATCGCCGATATCGGGATCGAGCGACGCGGTGGGCTCGTCGAGCAGCAGCACCTCGGGGTAGTTGAGCAGCGCCTTGGCCAGCGACACCCTGGTGCGCTCCCCGGCCGACAGGTTGCCGTAGGCGCGCTTCAGGAGCGGCGCCAGTTCGAACTGCGTCGCGAGTTCGGCGATGCGGCTCGACGGGTCGACAAGGCCGTAGAGGTCGGCGAACACGCGCAGGTTCTCGCGCACGGTGAGCCGTTTGGGCAGGTCCACGTAGGGCGACGTGAAGTTCATCCGCGGCAGCACATGGTAGCGCGACCGGAGCATGTCGCAGCCGAGCACCCTGATGCTGCCGGCCGTGGGGCGCAGGAGTCCCAGCAGCATCGACAGCGTGGTGGTCTTGCCGGCGCCGTTGCCGCCGAGCAGCGCCGTGATCGCGCCGCGCTGCACCGCAAACGAGATCCCGCGAACCGCCTGCACTTCGCCATAGTTCTTGGCGAGGTCGGTGACGACGATTGCCGCGTCGCCGTCCGCTGGCAGTGGGAGGTGTGCGTTCATGGCGGGAGCCGGCCTGCGTTCTGCGACCGTACCCTGCGGAGTCTAGCCGATGACGCCGCCCCGGTTCAGCACTGGATGGTCGAACGGCAGTAGTTCGAGAGTTCGCGCACGACCGCGGTGCCGGTCACCGCGCGCCGGGCCTTGCTGTCGCCGTATTCGAGCGCGAGCTTCATCTTGTACTTGTCGAAGAAGGCATCGAATTGCTCGGCGCCCACGGTGCCGGTGGCGTAGAGCGCGTCCTCGGCAGGTTCGTATTCCAGCACGATGGCCGCCAGCGGCTGCGGCGCGGGCCCGGATACCACGCGCGCACCCGCCACCGGGTCGTAGACGCTGTGGTCGGCGCAGCAATGGATGACCTGCCCGCCCGAGGTGGCCGAGCGTTCCCGCTGGTAGCGGATGAACGACACTTCGCGCGTGGGATACGCGAGCTTGTGCGCGCAGATGGCCGAGAACGCCACGATGTTGCGCTCGCGGCCCACGCCGCCCTGCCAGGCATACGCCGACCCATCCTGGCGCGCCAGTTCGGCCTGTCCGGCCACCGGCCGCGGAAACTTGAGCAGCAGGCAGGGGGTGGCCGCAAACGGATACTGGAACACGTAGTTGGTTTCCAGCGCCAGGTCGCCCGGCACCAGCGGGCGCCCGTGCACGTCGATCAGCCGCGCACGCGCATGCCGCTTCGGCGTCGCCTGCGCCCATGCGGCGGGGATCGCAGGCAGCGTCGCGGCGCCGCCGAACACAGCGCAGGACTCGAGGAATTCACGGCGTTTCACGTTAGGGGCGATCGGGACCGGCAGTCGGGACGTTGGCGACGATTCTACCGATCGAGTCGCCCAGTGCAACCGGACACTCGCGTGATCCGGCGGCGTGGCAGAATCCCGGCATGACCCCGTCGACGCTGCTCCGACTGGCTGTGGCGTTCGCCACCGCGGCTGCGCTGCCCGTGCTGGCCGCCGCCCCGGCGCCGCCGGCGGCCACTTTCGCGCTCACGCTCGACGGCGTTCCGCTGGCGCAGCCGCCCCTGTCCGGCCGCATTCTCGCCCCGACGCTGCACTACGATGCCGCGAGCCGCACGCTGCACCTGTGGGTGCTGACGGTGGGCGAACCCGGCGAGTTGCTGCGCAACATGAAGCACGCCACCTCAACCGACGGCATCCACTTCACGTCGACCGGGTCGCTGTCCTATGCCGGCACGCCGTGGACCGGCACGCCGTGGGGCACCACCGGCGAGCCGGCCATGATCTATCCGCGCGTCGCGCTGCTCAACGGCCGCTACAAGCTGCTCAACTGGACCTACAACGCGCAGGCCGGCCAGGGCCCGTGGGGCGACTACAACTACAACATCAACGTCAACGACATCGGCACGGACCTCAACAACCTCGTCGTCACCCACGAGGGTCCGCTTGGGCCCGTAGCGGGCGGGATTCCCGGCCAGACGGCCGGGGCTTGGGGCGTGGTCAACAACGTCCTTTACTTCGAGAACAATTTCTTCATCGGGCGCGCCGCGCTGACCGAACTCCCGCCCGGCACGCCGCTGACGCCACCGGCCACTGGGGGAACGGGACCCTACCGGGTCACGGGCACCGCGGCCGCCGTGTTCGACATGGTGCATCCGCTGCCCGCGCCGTTCGCGCCGGCGAAGAACTGCTTCGATACCGGGACGCCGACGTTCTACGTGCACAACGCCGCACGCGTGCTGGCCAATCCGGACGGCACGCTGGGCGTCGTGTATTCCGTGCGCGATTGTGCAACCGGCGCGCGCGTCGCGGCCGAGTTGTTCTATGCGGAGTCGGCCGACAACGGTCTGCACTGGAGCCCGCCGGTCGGCATCTTCAACGGCGCGCCGGTGCTGCTGAACGGCGTGGCCACGACGGGCAGGTTCGCGGTGGCCGACGTATTCGTCGCGGAAGGCCTGCGTTACATCTACCTTTCGACGACGGATGCCGGCGGCAATCTGGTCGTGGTCGGCGCCGGGCTGCCGCCGCCGCCACCTCCAGTCGCTACCGTGGTGCCTGCGAACGAGGCGTGGGCGCTGGTCCTCGGCGCGCTGTTGCTGGCGGTGCTGGGAATGGGGTCGTTGCGCCGCGGCAAGTTCACACCGTAGGCGAGGCGAAAGCCTCGCGCGGCGCCAGCGAGGCTGAAGCCTCGCCTACAACATCCGGCTGCGCGCCGGATGCCGCCACCGCCGCGTCACGCGGTGGACAATTCGCGGATATGTTCGGTTGCACTGCGGCCCAGCGCGGACAGCGAATAGCCGCCTTCCAGCGACGACACGATGCGCCCGCCGGCATGCCGCGTGGCGACATCCACCAGCTGTCGCGTCACCCACGCGTAGTCGGCCTCGGTGAGCCGCAGCCCGGCCAGCGGATCCTCGCGGTGCGCATCGAAGCCTGCCGAGATGAGGATGAGCTGCGGCCGATGCGCCTCCAACGCCGGCATCCAGCGCTCGCGTACCGCCGCGCGGAATTCATCGCTGCCGGCGCCCTCGGCCAGGGGCACGTTGACCATGTTGGCCGCCGGCGCCTCGATGCCGCAATAGGGATAGAGCGGATGCTGGAACGTCGACACCATCAGCACGCGCGAGTCGCCGCTGAAGATATCCTCGGTACCGTTGCCGTGGTGGACATCGAAATCGACGATGGCCACCCGCGCGAGTCCGTGCGTGTCCAGCGCGTGCGCGGCGCCAACCGCGATACTGTTGAACAGGCAGAAACCCATGGCGCGGCGCCGCTCGGCATGGTGACCCGGCGGGCGCACCGCGCAGAAGGCCGCGCTGGACTCGCCGCGCATGACGAGGTCGACGGCCAGGACCACGGCGCCGGCGGCGTGCCGCGCGGCGGTCAGCGAATGCGGATTGAGCGCGGTATCCGGATCGATGAAATGCAGGCCCGATGCGGGCGATGCCGCATCGATCGTGTCGATGTAGCCGGCCGAATGCACGCGCCCCAGCTGGTCGCGGGTCACGGCGGGGGCCGTGTAGTGGACGAGGCAGGCGTCGATGCCGGAGGCGATCATCCGGTCGCTGATCGCAGTCAGCCGCTCCGGGCATTCCGGATGATAGGGCCCCATTTCGTGGAGCAGGCAGGACGGGTGGGTGATGAAGGCAGTGGTCACGTTCGGTCGGCGGACTGCATTATCCAGTGAACTTCGACAGGGGCAAGCGGCCGAAGCCATGGCCCGAGGCACGATCCTTGCGCCCATGGCCATGGGTGGCTTCCGTCAAACGGAGTGTAACCCGTGCCCGCCGGTCGTGACGGCAACCCCGAACACAGGATAGATTCGTTACATTCCCGACTGCCCTGCCCGACTATTCGAGACTGCCATGACCTTGCGCCCCGCCTCCTCGCCCGGTACCCCCGCCGCTGCCCGCCTGCAACAGGTGCTGGCGCAGCTTGCCCGTATCGTCGTCGGCAAGGACGACGTGCTGCGCCTCGCCCTGGCCTGCCTCATCGCCCGGGGCCACCTCCTGATCGAGGACATCCCCGGCGTGGGCAAGTCGACGCTGGCGCACGCGCTGGCGGCCACGCTCGGCTTGCGCTATTCGCGCGTGCAGTTCACCAGCGACCTGCTGCCGGCCGATGTGCTGGGCGTATCGATCTTCGACGAAAAGTCCCAGAGTTTCCGCTTCCACCCCGGGCCGATCTTCAACTCGGTCGTGCTCGCCGACGAAATCAACCGCGCGCCGCCCAAGACCCAGAGCGCCCTGCTGGAAGCGATGGAGGAGCGCCAGGTGTCGCTCGACGGGCAGACGCGCAAGCTGCCCGACCCGTTCTTCGTCATCGCCACGCAGAATCCGGTCGAGCAGATCGGCGCGTACCCGTTGCCCGAATCCCAGCTCGACCGCTTCCTGCTGGCCATCGAGATCGGCTATCCCGATGCCACCGCCGAGCGCGAGCTCCTGGCCGGCGGCGATCGCCGGGCGCGCATCCTCGAGACGCCCGCGGTCGCCGATCCCGCCACGCTGGCCGAATGGCAGCGCGAGGCCGCCGACCTTCACGTGGCACCGGCGCTGCTCGACTATGTGCTGGCGCTGCTGGCCGCCTCCCGTGGCCACGCTGCCACCCCCGCCAACGGCGATGCCGGAACGCGCCGGGGCCTCTCGCCGCGGGCCGGCCTCATGCTGCTTGCCGCGGCCCGGGCGTGGGCCCTGCTGGCCGGACGGCCGATGGTGCTGCCGGAGGACGTGCAGGCCGTGTTCGCCGCGGTCGCCGGGCATCGGCTGGCCGGCGGCACGCGTGCCGGCGCGGCGCAGGCGCAGGCGCTGCTGCGGGCGGTGCCCCTGCCGTGACCACCGCGGCCGGCCGCGGGTCCGGCATCCTTCGCCTGTCCTCGCGCCGCCGTGGGCGACGGGCATGAACATGCCCATGCTCCCGTTCAGCCGCGCGTGGCGGCAACGCACGCGGCAGCGGCTGTTCCGGCACGCGCCAACCGACGCCAATCCGGTCATCCTGCGCCATTCGCGGATCTACCTGCTGCCAACCCGCCGCGGGCTGGCGCTGATCGCCACACTGATCACGATGCTGCTGGCGTCCCTCAACTACGGGTTGACGCTCGGCATCGGCGTCACCTTCCTGCTCACGGGCCTCCTGGCCGCGGCGCAGCTGCACACGTTTCGCAATCTCGCCGGCATCGAGATTGCGCCACTATCGGCCGGCGAGTCGTTCGCGGGCGGCGACATCGCCTTCATGCTTGCCGTGCACGCGGGCTCGGCGGCGCGCACCTCGATCCAGCTCGCCACGATCGACGGCACGCCAACCGCGCGCAACGACATCGCGGCCGGCGCATCGCTGACGGCTACACTCGCGCGCCCGACCGCGCACCGCGGCCACGCGGCATTGGGCCGGGTGACGCTGTCCACCGATCATCCCTTCGGGCTGTGGCGCGGCTGGTCCTACGTGCACTTTCCGCTCGAGGGCATCGTGTTTCCCGCGCCAGAAGTGTCCGCACCGCCGTTGCCGGCAGGCCACGACGGCACCAATGCGGAAGCCCACGGCCGCGGTGACGACGCCGACCTTGCCGGTTTGCGCGAATACCAGCGCGGCGATCCGCCGCAACGCATCGCATGGAAGGCCGTGGCGCGCGGCGCCGGCTGGTTCAGCAAGGAATTCGACGGTGCCGGTGACGGCGGCCCGCTGATGCTGTCGTGGACCAGCCTGCCGCCGGGGCTGGATCCGGAGGCTCGCCTGTCGCGGCTCACGGCATGGGTGTTGGCGGCCGAGCGGTCGGCGCGCCCCTTCGCGCTGGCGATACCGGGCACGATGCTCCCGCCGCAGCAGGGACGCGATCACCGCCGGGCCGCGCTGACGGCGCTGGCCCTCTTCGACCTGCGCCGCGGATGAGCTGGCGGCCCGGATCATCGCGCCGGCGCGCGGCACCGTCTCCGGTACCGCTCACCGCCACGCAAACGCGTTGCATCGGCGCGCTGCTCATTGCTGCGCAATTGCCACAGGCGCCGCACCTGCCGATCTGGGTCGCGGTGGCAGGCCTGCTGCTGGTCGGGCTGCGCCTTGCGCTGTTGCGTCGGGACCGCGCCCGTCCGCAGACCCCGCCCGCCCGGATTCCGTCGTGGGCGCTCGTGCTCTTTGCCGTCGCCGCCGCGTTCGCCGTGCGCGCGTCGTTCGGGTACCTCGTCGGCCGCGATCCGTCGGTGGCGTTCCTGTTCATCCTTGTCGCGATCAAGTTCCTCGAGACGCGCTCGCGTCGCGACGGCACGCTGCTGGTCTGCCTCGCCTGCTTTCTGCTGATCACGCCGTTCTTCTACAGCCAGACGATTTTCGCCGCCGTCGCGGCGATGCCGGCGGTGCTGCTGATCGGCGTCACGCTGGATGTGCTGGCCGCCGACGGGCGCACCGGCGCGCCGCCATTTGCATGGCGAGGCGCGCTGAAGCGCAGCGCCATCCTGATCGTGCAGGGACTCCCCGTCGCGGTGCTGCTGTTCGTGCTGTTTCCGCGACTGGCCGCACCGCTGTGGGGGCTGCCATCGGACTTCGGCGCGCAAACCGGATTATCGGATTCGATGGCGCCCGGGCAGATCAGCGAGCTGTCGCTGTCCGATGCGGTCGCCTTCCGCGTCGACTTCGAGTCCGCGCCACCCCCCGTGGGAAAGCGCTACTGGCGCGGACCCGTCTTTTCGCGTTTCGACGGACGGACCTGGACCGCCGGTCTCTTCCAGGCAGGTGGCGAGTTGACGCCCTACGACGCACCGGCGATCACCTATACGGTCACGCTGGAGCCCAATTTCAGGCCCTGGGTGTTCGCACTGGATCTGCCCGCCGCACTGCCCCGGCTCGCCGCCGGAGGCCCGGCCGGGCTCAGCGCCATTCTCACCCGCGACCAGCAGCTCCTGCTGCGATCGCCGGTCACCGAGTCGCTGCGCTACACGCAGCTGTCGATCCTGCGCGATTCGTATCCGGCGAGTCCCGGCGACGGCGCGCAGAACCTCTCGCTCGGGCGCGGCAACGCCCGCACCCTGGGGCATGCGCGCGAACTGCGCGAACGCCACCCGGATCCTGCGGATTACATCCGCGCCGTGCTCGATTGGTTCAACCGGGAATCGTTCGTCTACACGCTGGCGCCGCCGTTCCTCGAGCACGACCCGGTGGATCTTTTTCTCTTCGACGAACGCCGCGGGTTCTGCGAGCACTACGCCAGCGCCTTCGTGCTGCTGCTGCGCGCAGCCGGCATCCCGGCGCGCGTCGTGACGGGCTACCAGGGCGGAACGATCAATCCGCAAGGGGGCTACATGATCGTCCGCCAGTCGGATGCGCACGCGTGGGCCGAGGCACTGGTGGACGGCAGGTGGCTTCGCTTCGACCCAACGGCGGCCGTTGCGCCCTCGCGGATCGAACTCGGATTGGGTGGCGCGTTGCCGGCCGGCGAGCGCGTGCCGTTCCTGGCCCGGCTGGACAGCACGTGGCTCCGCGACGTGCGCTTGACGTGGGACGCGTTCAATCACGACTGGCGCCGCAATGTCGTGGGCTTCAACTACGATCGGCAGCGCTCGCTCTGGCGCGACATGAAACTCGACCGCTTCGCCGCATGGCAGATCGTCATCGGCCTGGCGGCGGTGCTGTTCCTGTGGGGCATGCTGGTGGTCGGCTGGCTGATGTGGAAGCGGCGGCGGCAGGAGCGCGCGCTGGTGCTGTGGGACGACCTCAACCGGCGCCTCGCGCGCGCCGGCCTGCCGCGGCAATCGCACGAGGGGCCGCTGGCCTTCGCGGAACGCGCGGCCACGCGCTGGCCGCAGTTTGCGATTGCCTTCGCGGCCATCGGCGAGTCGTACGCGTCGCTGCGCTACGGCGCACCCGGCGGCGCACGCGAGCGCGAAGCGCTGCTGGCGACGCTGGAGCGCGCCATCGAGGTGCTGCCCGCGCCTGCGGCGCTGCGCAGCGCCGCGGAATCGGCCCGACCCTAGAACAGGTCGTCGCGGCTGTAACCACGCCGCGCGAGTTCCTCGCGCAACCGCTGCAGCGCCTCGCGCTGAATCTGCCGGACGCGCTCGCGCGTGACCTGCAGCTCCGCGGCCAGCTCCTCCAGCGTGGCGACCTCGCAGTCGTTCAATCCGTAGCGCCGCTCGATGACCAGTCGCTGCCGCGGGTTGAGTTCGTCGAGCCAGCCGGCCACCGATGCCTCGATCGCACTGTCGTGCAGCTGGATTTCCGGCGCGCGCGATTCGTCGTCGGCCACGCCGTCGGCGAGCGTGAGGCCGGATTCGCCGGGCACCGGCGCGTCGAGCGACAGCATCTGCTCCTGGTGCCGCAGCAGGCGCTCCACGTCGGCGCGCGGCTTGCCCAGCAGATGCGCGACATCGTCGAGCGACGTATCGCGGCCGTCCTCCGGCGCATGCGTTTCGAGGTGCCGCAACGCCCGCAGCACCACGTTCAGCTCCTTCACCACGTGCGCCGGCAGGCGGATGGTGCGCGCCTGGTTCATGATTGCGCGCTCGATGGACTGGCGGATCCACCAGGTGGCATAGGTGGAGAAGCGGAAGCCGCGCTCGGGATCGAATTTTTCAAGTGCATGGATCAGCCCGAGGTTGCCCTCCTCGATCAGGTCCGGCAGCGCAAGTCCG
>JANNYI010000041.1:0-1105 GCA_031410015.1 Betaproteobacteria bacterium
GCACCGGAAGCCGCGGGCCGGGTCGCCTGGCTCGACCGCCTGCCGGAGCGCTTTCGCGGCGTGATGCTCGCCAACGAGGTCGCCGACGCAATGCCCGTTCACGCGATCGAGTGGCGCGAGGAAGGAATTTTCGAGCGCGGAGTGGGCATCGAGTCGGGACAACTCGTGTGGGCCGAGCGGCCGGCGGTCGGAGCGGTCCTGGCTGCGGCCAAAGAGCTTGAAGCCACCGCGCCGTACGCCAGCGAACTGGCGCTCGCGGCGCGCGCCTGGGTGCGCTCGGTCGCGGACAGCCTCGAGCAAGGCGCACTGCTCGTCATCGACTACGGCTTCCCGGCGCGCGAGTTCTACCATCCCCAGCGCTCGACGGGAACGCTGATGTGCCACTACCGCCACTTCGCGCACACCGACCCGTTCCTCCACCCCGGATTGCAGGACATCACGGCCCATGTCGATTTCAGCGCGTTGGCCGCGGCCGCAACCGAAGCCGGATTGGATCTCCTCGGCTACGCCACGCAGGCGGCTTTCCTCGTCAATTGCGGCATCACGGACGTGCTCGGCCGCACCGACCCCTCGGACGTGCGCCGCTACGCGCCGCTCGCCGCCACCGCGCAAAAGCTCCTCTCGCCGGCCGAAATGGGCGAGCTGTTCAAGGTGCTGTGCCTCGGGCGCGGCATTGCGCCGGGCCTCACGGGCTTTGCGCGCGGCGAGCGTTCGCATACGCTGTAGGCATGTTCAGGGCGATCGCACTCCTCATTGCGTTCATCCCCGCCGCGCACGCGGCGGACGAAGCCGCGGCCGCGAAGAAGCGCTGGGAAGACAGCCCCCACGGACCCATGCTCGAGCGCATCCTGCCGCCCGGGTTCGAGCCATCCAAACTGCCGCAACCCGCGTCCCGCGGCGCGCAGCTCACGCAACGCTACTGCGTGCAGTGCCACAACCTGCCCAACCCCGCGATGCATCACGCGCAGAAGTGGCCGTCCATCTTCGAGCGCATGGTGATGCGCATGCGGGGCTTGGGGAACATGGGCAGGCTCATGGCCGACATGATGGCCGGGGTCTCGGCTCCCTCCGTGGAAGAAGAGCGCGTGCTGGTCGGATACCTGCG
>JANNYI010000042.1:0-1497 GCA_031410015.1 Betaproteobacteria bacterium
GTAGGCGACGAGGGCGGCGCCGGCGCGGAGGGCGAGCGTACGGGCGAGAAGGACCCGCTCTACGACCAGGCCGTGGAGATCGTGCTGCGCACGCGCCGGCCGTCGATCTCGCTGGTGCAGCGCCATCTTCGCATCGGCTACAACCGTGCGGCGCGCCTGATCGAGGACATGGAGCGCGCTGGCATGGTGTCCTCGATGCAGACCAACGGCAATCGCGAGGTGCTGGTCCCCGCGAAGACGGAATGAGGACGGCATGATCGCCTGCCTTCGCCGTGTCCTCGCGCTGGCGCTCCTCGCGGCCTGCGTCCCGGCCCATGCAGGGAGCCTCGAGCGTTTCCAGGCGTTCATCCGCACGACACAATCGGCGCGCGCCGACTTCGAGCAGAAGGTTTATGACCGCAACAAGAAACTGGTGCAGGAGTCGAAAGGCAGCTTCGCCTTCCAGCGCCCCGGGCGCTTTCGCTGGACCTTCTCCAAGCCCTACACCCAGCTCATCGTCGGCGACGGCGAGAAGGTGTGGGTCTACGACGAGGACCTCAACCAGGTCACCGTGAGGAAACTCTCCAGCGCCCTGGGCGCGACGCCCGCTGCGCTGATCGCCGGCAGCGCCGACATCGAGCAGGCGTTCGTTTTCACCGATGGCGGCGAGGCCGACGGGCTGCAGTGGCTCGATGCCAAGCCCAGGGAGAAGGACGCGGGGTTCGAGCGCATCCGCATGGGATTCGGCCTCGCGGGCATCGACGCGATGGAACTCGTCGACCAGTTCGGGCAGACGACCATGCTGAAGTTCTCCAACCTGCAGCGCAACCCCAAGCTCGATCCGGGCACGTTCCGCTTCACGCCGCCCAAGGGCGCCGACCTGCTCGGCCAGTAGCGCGGCCTTCCTTCATGGCGGATCTTTTCGCTCCTGCCGTTCCCGCAGCGCCGCTTGCGGAGCTGCTGCGTCCCGCGGCCATCGGCGAGGTCGTCGGCCAGCAGCACCTGCTCGGGCCGGGCAAGCCGCTGCGCCTCGCGTTCGAGTCGGGCAAGGCGCACTCGATGATCCTGTGGGGGCCGCCGGGCGTGGGCAAGACCACGCTGGCGCGCCTGATGGCCAAGGCGTTCGACGCCGAGTTCGTGGCGTTGTCCGCGGTGTTCTCGGGCGTGAAGGACATCCGCGAGGCGATGCAGGCGGCGCAGGACGAACTCGACCGCAGCGGCCGGCACACGATCCTGTTCGTGGACGAAGTTCACCGCTTCAACAAGGGCCAGCAGGACGCCTTCCTGCCGTACGTCGAGCGCGGGTTGGTGACCTTCATCGGTGCGACCACCGAGAACCCTTCGTTCGAGGTCAACGGCGCGCTGCTTTCGCGCGCCAACGTCTATGTGCTGGAGAGCCTGACGGACGCCGACCTCGCGACCCTGTTCGACCGGGGCGCGGCCCGGGTGCTGCCGGGCGTCCCGGTAGACACCGCCGCGCGCGACCGGGTCGTGGGATTTGCCGACGGCGATGCGCGC
>JANNYI010000043.1:0-3414 GCA_031410015.1 Betaproteobacteria bacterium
GCCCCGTGCGCGGCACGCTCACCATCACGTTCGGCAATATCGAGGCCTATGCCCGGTTCAATGCGGCGGACCCTTTTGCCTCGCGCTGCGTGGACGAGGACTTCAATCGGCTGTGGACCGCCGACGTGCTGGACGGCCCGCGGCAATCGCGTGATCTCGCACGCGCCCGCGCACTGCGGCCCGTCTACGACGACACGGATTACCTGCTCGACCTGCACTCGATGACCGATCCCTGCCCGCCGCTGGCGCTGGCCGGGCGGCAGCGCAAGGGACTCGAACTCGCGCAGGCCGTGGGTATCCCTGCGCACATCATCATCGACGCCGGGCACGCGGCGGGCAAGCGCCTGCGCGACTACGCCGGCTTCGACGATCCGGCAACGGAGCGCAACGCGCTGCTGATCGAGTGCGGCCAGCACTGGGAGCGCGCCGCGCCCGCCGTCGCGCGGCAGTCGACGCTGCGCTTCCTGCGGCACTTCGGGATGCTGGACACCGCCTTTCTCGACGCGCACCTCGACGCGCAACCGCTGCCGCCGCAACAGGCGATCGAAGTGACCGATGTGGTCACGATCGGCAGCGACCAGTTTCGCTTCGTGGTGCCGGTGGAGGGCCTCGCGGTGATCCCGGCCAAGGGCACGCTGCTGGCGCAGGACGGCGACGTCGGGGTCACCACGCCCTACGACAACGCGGTGCTGATCATGCCCACGCGCAACCCGCGCAAGGGCGAGACCGCCGTGCGCATCGGACGCTTTGTCGGCGCGGGTTGAGGGTACGCCCTGATCGACCGCGTTCAGCCGTCGATGCCGTCGTAGAGCCACGCCATCGCCTGTCCCGGCGGCTGCCCGGGAACCGGCTTCAGCAACTCGTTGCGCACGTCCGCGGTGGCGCCGCCCGCGTGATAGATGTCGCCATACATGCGGGCATAGATCTGCACGCGGCTGGTGCGCAGGTAGCGGCTTTCGTTGTAGGCGATCAGCGCACCCTCGATGTCGTTGCCGGCCGCCGCAATGCGATTGGCCAGCACCACCGCATCCTCGATCGCCATGCATGCGCCCTGCGCGAGGTATTGCAGCATCGGATGCGCGGCATCGCCCAGCAGCGTGACGCGCCCGCGCGTCCAGTTGCGCACCGGCTCGCGATCGCACAGCACCCACATCTTCCAGACGTTGATCCTGTCGAGCAGCTTCTTCACTGTGGGATGTGCCTGGCTGAACCGCTCATGCAGTTCGGCAGTGTCGCCGAACACGTTCCAGCCCTCTTCGTAGCGATCGCTGTGGAAGACGGCCACCAGGTTGAAGAGCTTGCCGGCACGCAGCGGGTAGTGCACGAGATGGGTCTTGGGCCCCGCCCAGAGGACCACCGCCTCCGGTCGCAACTCGTCCTCGACCTCCTCGATGGGCAGCACCGCGCGATACGCGATGTGCCCCGATACGCGCGGCTTGCCGTCACCGACGATGCCTTCGCGCAGCTTCGACCACAGCCCGTCGGCGCCGATCAATGCCGATCCCGCGTGCGCCGTGCCATCGGCAGCGAGCGCGCGCACCGTGTCGCCCTCCTGCATGCTGCCAGTGATCTTGCAGTGCGTGGTGAGCGTGATGAGCGGTGACTGCCGGCACGCCGCGACGAGCACATCGAGCAGGTCGCGCCGATAGATGACACCGTATGGATACCTGTAGCGCTCGCGAAACGCCGCGCTGCCCACCGGCATCCGCGTGATTTCCGCGCCGGTGCGGCCGTCGCGCATCGACAGGTACTGCGGGAAGAACGCGAGGTCGCTGACCGCCTGCGTGAGGTCCAGCAATTCGAACATCCGGAACACGTTGGGGCCGAGCTGGATGCCCGCGCCGACTTCGCCGAAGTCCGCCGCCTGTTCCAGCACATGGCTGGCGATGCCCTTGCGCGCCAGCGCGAGCGCCGCGGCAAGGCCGCCGATCCCGCCGCCGGCAATGAGTACGGGCAGGCTGTGACTCATGGTGCGGGGCGCGGCGCGCTGGCTGGAAGCTGTGGTGTCGCGGACGGATCCGCTGTCGCCGCCGCCGGCGCAATCGTCGCGGCTGTCGGCGGGACTGCTGCTGCGGGCACTGCAACGGCGGCCGCCACCGCCGCCTCGGCGGCCGCAACGAGCTCAGGCCCGATGGCCGGCGTCCACTTGGCCCACACGTTCTGCGCCACAGCCCGCAGCGCGGCGCGCTGGACCGCAGAGAGCGTGACGACGGTGATGCCCTGTTTCACCAGTTCCGCCACCGCCGCGTCCTCGCGCGCAATGCCCTGCGCCTCGCGTGCCGCGAGCAGCGCTGCCGCGCGCACCTCCTTGCGCTGCGCGTCCGTCCAGCCTTCCCATACCGATCGCCGCACCGCGAAGATCATCGCATCCGCAAATGCCCCCCAGCGCGTGACCGTGCGCTGCCCCACCGCGGTGATGCGCTGCGCCGCCAGCGCCGACGGCAGCGCGTCCTGCCCGTCGAGCGCGCCCGACGCGTACGCGGACTGCGCCGCCGCGAAATCGAGCGCCTGCGGTTGCGCGGACAGTGCGGCGTACGTGTCGATGATCAGCGGCGCGCCCGGCACGCGCACGCGCAATCCCGCCGCTTCGGCCGGCGTGCGCACCGGCCCCTTCGCGGTCGCCAGCACGCGCCCACCTGCCGCGGCAACGGCCAGCACCACGACATCGGCGAGGGCGGCGCGCCTGGCCACGAGGTCGAGCAGGGCCGCATTGCCGGCCAGGGCCTCCTGTTGCGGCGCCTCGGGCGCGAGCCATGGCAGCGCGTAGACACCCGCGGATGGAAACTGCGCCGACCACGCCAGCGCGGACCCGACCGCCATATCCGCGATCCCGTCCTTCAGCGCACCGAACTCCCGCGCCGGATCGCGGCCCGCCAACGTCACGCCCGGATAGAGCTTGACGTTGAAGGTTCGCGCCGTCGTTTCGTTGATCAGCGCCGCCCAGCGCTCCGCAGCCTTGCCCAGCGGAAACACGGGCGACTGCGCCACCGAGAGCTTCACCTCGGGCAACGCACCGGCGTCGCGCTTGTCCTGCGCCCACGCGGGCGCGGCCAGGACGCCGACCAGTACCAGCGTCGCGGAGAACCGGCGCCACGCCGGTACAGGTTGCAGGAGCTTCGATTTCATTGGCGGAAAGTGTAGCAGCCTCGCGCACGGGTTCCGCCCTCCACGCGAGGAGTTCAATCGAGCGGCGCAGCCTGCGCATCCGGGCGATCGTGCCAATAGCGCATCGCCTCCCGCCGCGAGGCCACCGGCACGACCGGCGTGCCTGCCGCAAACGTGAACGTGATGGCCCCGTCGAGGTCCGTGCGCAGGATCTGTGCGCCCACTGCGCGATACCGCGCAACGACCTCCGCCCGCGGATGCCCGAAGCGATTGCGATACCCGCTGGTGACCACGGCATACGCGGGCGCC
>JANNYI010000044.1:0-6629 GCA_031410015.1 Betaproteobacteria bacterium
CCCGGTCCTTGGCGACCAGGTCGGGCAAGGGAATCAGGTTCAGGTAGACCACCGAAATGCCGGTGGCCGAGGAGTAGATCCAGCCCGACAGGGGAATGGCGACCAGCAGGGCGTAGAGGATGCGGTGCATCCACGTGGCGGCGCCCACCTGCCACGCAGGCATCCCGGCGGGCAGCGGTGGGGGCGGGTGTCCGGCGCGCCACGCCAGCCGCGCCGCCGCCAACAGGAACACGGTGATGCCGATCCACTTGTGCCAAGCATAGACCCGGAACTTGGTGGGCGAGAACTCCAGCCCGGTCATGAAGAGCCCCAGCCCGAAGCCGCAGAAGATCAAAAGGGCGGTGAGCCAGTGCAGCGCGATTGCAATGCCGGTGTAACGGTGGGTAACCATGGAGCCGAAGCGGGATTGAGACGATGCGAACAATGATACGGGGTCGTTATTCCGCATTGCGAACCCGCAAGGCGAATCCTTGGGCGCGGCTTCGCATCGCTATAATCGGCCACCTCCCGCGACAAAGCCTCAAGTGCCCTTGCACGCCCTTCACCCCGTGCCGCAGCGAATGATCCGAAGCAACCGTCGCCGCTCGCGCCTCCCGCTGGCGCTGACCATGTGGGCGCTCGTCGTGGCGCCGGCCGCGCTCGCCCAGAATGCACCGGCCCCCGCGACCCCGGCGGCGGGTGCAGCCACGGTTGCTGCAGCCGCCGCCCCCCCTGCGCGGCCCAAGATCGGGTTGGTGCTGTCCGGCGGCGGGGCGCGCGGCCTCGCGCACGTGGGCGTGCTGAAGGTATTGCAGCAGCTGAACGTCCCTGTCGACTACATTGCCGCAACCTCCATGGGCGCAATCGTGGGCGGCCTCTACGCCAGCGGGATGTCGCCGCAGGTGATGGAAAAGCAGCTGGAAGACGTGAGCTGGCCCACGCTCCTTTCCGACAGCCCGGCGCGCTCGGAGGTCAGCTTTCGCCGCAAGGAGTTCGAGGCGGCCTTTCCGCTGGGGATCGAGATCGGTTACCGGGACGGCAAGGTCCGTACCTTCAAAGGCGCGCTCTCCGGCTCCAACCTCGAATTGTTCCTGCACGAGCTCACGCGCAATGTCGACAACATCGACAACTTCGACCAGCTGCCGATTCCGTTCCGCGCGGTGGCCACGAACATGGTCGATGGCCAGCAAGTCGTCTTCGATCGTGGCCGCCTCTACCAGGCGATGCGCGCGAGCATGTCGGTGCCCGGCATGTTCGCGCCAGTCGAGCTGGACGGCCGCATCCTCGGCGACGGCGGTCTCGTCAACAACCTGCCTGTCGACATCGTGCGGGCCATGGGCGCAGACATCGTGATCGCGGTCAACATCGGCACGCCGCTGATGAGTCGCAACCAGTTGTCGTCGCTGGTGGGCTATGCCTCGCAGATGCTCAACATCCTCACGGAACAGAACGTGCGCACGCAGCTGGGAGCACTGCGTCCGCAGGACGTGCTGATTTCGCCGGAACTGGGCGAGCTCACCTTTCTCGACTTCGCCAAGGGTCCCGAATTCGTCGCGCTGGGGATCAAGGCGGCCGAGGAGGTGCGCGGCCGCTTGCTCGAGCTCACCACCACGCCAGTGCAGTACGCCGCGTTCGAGCAGCGGTTGGCGACTCCGGAGCAGGCGCTGCCCAAGACACTCGACTTCGTCAAGGTCGAGGGTACGGTGTTCGCGAATCCCAGGGTTCTCGAAGCACAGATGGAGACCAAGCCCGGCGAGCCGTTCGAACTGAAGGTGCTGGAGAAGGACCTGTCGCGGATCTATGGCCGTGGCGACTTCGAGCAGATCGACTACCAGCTGGTCGGCCAGGGCGGGAAGGAGGGCGTGGTCGTCAACGTCACCGAAAAATCCTGGGGGCCCAATTTCTTCCGCTTCGGCTTGCTGCTCTCCACCGACCTGCAGGGGGACTCGACGTTCAATGCGATGGCCGGGCATCGACGGGTCTGGCTGAACAGCCTCGGCGCGCAGTGGACCAACGAGATCATCCTGGGCAGCACACGCCGCTACGCCACCGAGTTCTACCAGCCGGTGTCGCTCAGCAATACCTTCTATGTATCGGCCTATGGCCTTGCCCAACGCGCGCCGGAGAACATCTTTGACGGCAATGTGCGCGTCGCGGAGTACGACGTGCTGACCCAGTCCGCGGGCCTCGACTTCGGCGTGCGCTTTGCAACAGCAGGGGACCTGCGCGCCGGCTACAAGTGGTTCCATCAGCGGGGTGACCCGGACACCGCGCTGCCGAGCAAACCCACTGCAGACAATCCCGTGAATCAGTTCCCCAGCGTCAAATCCACCGAGATCGGCGGTCGCGTCCTGGCCCGGTGGGACAGCCTGGACAACTCATTCTTTCCGCGGAGCGGCGCACGCGGATTCGCCGAGTATTTCTACGGCCGCCAATCGATCACGGACGGCATCACCACGCTCGACAGCAACAATGCAACGCGCGCGAGCGGCGAGGTCAACGTTGCGTTCGCGTTCGACCAGAAGAATTTCATCAACGTCGCTGCGAAGGCCGGCAGCATCCGCAACGAGACCAATACAGAGTTGAGCGATTTCAGCCTGGGCGGCTTCCTGCAACTCTCCGGGCTGCGTACCAACCAGATCGCCGGCAACTACATGATGTTCACCCGCGCGGTCTACTACCACGAGATCATGCAATTGCCGGTGATCGGCGGCGCGGTATTTGTCGGCGGGTCCATCGAGGCCGGCAACATCTGGCAATCGCGCAGCCAGGCCTCGGTGCGTGACCTCGTTACGGCCGGCAGTCTCTTCGTAGCCGCCAATACGTGGCTCGGTCCGTTCTACTTTGCCTACGGCCGCGCCACCGACAACCAGTCCACTTTTTACGTGTTCCTGGGCCGGCCCTGAGATGGTCGACCATGCCAACGCCGGCTGGATAGCGCGCAGCCGCGCGGCGGTGTGGCACCCGTGCACGCAGATGAAGGCGCACGAGACGCTGCCGCTGCTGCCCATCGCGCGCGCCGACGGCGCGTGGCTGCACGACTTCGACGGCCACCGCTACCTCGATGCCATCAGCTCGTGGTGGGTCAACCTCTTCGGCCACGGCAACCCCCGCATCACCGCGGCGCTGCGCGACCAGCTCGACCGCCTCGACCACGTGCTGCTGGCCGGCTGCACGCACGCGCCGGTGGTGGAGTTGTCGGAGCGCCTTGCTTCACTGGCGCCCGCTGGACTCGGCCACGTCTTCTACGCGTCCGATGGCGCATCCGCCACCGAGATCGCGCTGAAGATGAGCTTCCACTACTGGCGCAATCGCGGCTTCCCCGACAAGAATACGTTTGCGAGCCTCATCGGCGGCTACCACGGGGAAACCATCGGCGCGCTGGGCGTCACCGACGTCGCCGTGTTTCGCGACGCCTATGGACCGCTGCTGCGCTGTCCTGCGCTGCTGCCCTGCCCCGATGCGCGGCGGGGCATCAGCGTGGAGGCCGCCTGCGCCGCGCTGGACGCGCACCTTGCCGCGCATCACGCCACCACGGCCGCGCTGATCGTGGAGCCGCTGGTGCAGGGCGCGGCGGGCATGGTGATGTACGACGCCGGCTATCTGGCGCAGGTTCGCGCCATCACCGCGCGCCACGGCGTGCATCTCATCGCCGACGAGATCATGACCGGCTTCGGGCGCACCGGCACGATGTTCGCGTGGGAACAGGCGCACGCGCCGGCCCCGGATTTCATGTGCCTGTCCAAGGGCATCACCGGTGGCGTGCTGCCGCTGTCGTGCGTGCTGACCAGCGACGACGTTTACGCTGCGTTCTATGACGACGCCACGGCGAAGGGCTTCCTGCACTCGCACTCCTACACCGGCAATCCACTCGCGTGCCGCGCCGCGCTCGCCGTGCTGGACATCTTCCACGACGACGATGTGGTCGCCGCCAACCGGGCACGCGCCAGCCGCTGGAGTGCGCTGCTGGCGCCCGTGGCCGCGCATCCCGCCGTGCGCCACTTCCGCCAGTGCGGCATGATCTTCGCCTTCGAGGTCGAATCCGCGCGCGCGAATTTCGCGCCATGGTGGTTCCGCGAAGCGCTGGCCCGCGAACTCCTGGTGCGCCCGATCGGTCGAACCGTCTACTTCATGCCGCCCTACATCGTCACCGACGACGAGATACAGATGCTCGCCACCCGCACGCTCGAGATCCTGGATCGCGCATGATCCGCGCCCTCGCGCTCACGCTGGTCCTGCTGCTTGCGCTGCCCGCGCAGGCCGCGCTTCCAGGCGCCGTGGCGCGCGCCTTCAAGGACGCCGGCATTCCGCTCGACAAGGTGAGCGTCGTCGTGCGCGAGGCCGGCGCGCCGTTCCCGCTGTTTGCGCACGACGCGGAGCGGCCGATGAACCCCGCATCGGTGATGAAGCTCGTCACCACGTTCGCGGCGCTGGAGCTCCTTGGCCGCGATTACCGCTGGAAGACCGAGGCTTACCTCGACGGCAAGCTGAACGCCGCCGGCACGCTCGACGGCAATCTCACGTTGAAGGGCTACGGCGACCCCAAGATCACCATCGAGCAGTGGCAGCTGTTCATGGCCGACCTGCGCGCGCGCGGGCTCCGCAGGATCACCGGCGACCTCGTGCTCGACCGCGCCTACTTCAAGCTCCCCGCGCACGATCCCGCGGCCTTCGACCAGGAGACGCAACGACCGTACAACGTCGGCCCCGATGCGCTGCTGGTCAACTTCAAGGCGGTGCGCTTCGCGTTTGTCCCGGATGCGCAGAACAGCGCGGTGGCCGTCAAGGTCGACCCGCCGCTGCCGGGCATATCGGTTGGGAGCCTGCCTCAACTTGGCTCCGGCGACTGCGGCGACTGGCGGGCCACGATCGGCGCCGACTTTGTCAATCGCGGCAACGCGGCCTCCGCATCGTTCCAGGGCCGCTACGCGCGCAACTGCGGCGAGCGCGACTGGTACGTCAGCCTCCTCGATCACCCGCACTACGTGCTCGGCATCTTCGAAGCCTATTTCCGCGCGGCAGGCGGGGAGTTTGGCGGCGGGGTGAAGGACGGCCGCGCGCCGCGCAACGCGGCGCCTTTCGCGGTGCTCGAATCAGCACCCCTCTACGACGTGGTGCGCGACGTCAATAAGCTCTCCAACAACGTGATGGCGCGGCAGATCTTCCTGACGCTCGCCACCACCGCACACCCGCCGCCGGCCACGACGGCGCTGGCCACCGACGTCATCCAGAAGTGGCTGAAGGACCGGAAACTCGCGCTGCCCGGACTGGTGCTGGACAACGGGTCGGGCCTGTCGCGCAACGAGCGGATCTCCGCCGGCGGGCTGTCGCGCCTCCTGCTGGCCGCCAATGCGAGCCCGGTGCGCGAGGAGTTCGTGAGCTCGCTCTCCGTGGCGGCGCTCGACGGCACGCTGCAGAAGCGCTTCCAGAATGGCGCGGTGGCCGGCCAGGCGTTCCTCAAGACCGGATCGCTCGAGGGCGTGCGGGCGCTGGCGGGCTACGTGATCGACGCCGAGGGCCGCCAGTTCACCGTGGTGGCCATCATCAACCATGCCAACGCGGCGCGCGGCACCGCGGCGCTCGACGCCCTGGTGCAGTGGGTCTACCGGGAAGGACGGTCGTGGGACCCGGCGCTGCACCGGTGAGCCGATGCAGCGCGGGTGTCAAACGCCCGGAATGGCGCGGCTGTCCTTGAAGTTGAGATAGCCCTTCACCACCCGGTAGAGCACCCACAGCCCGGCAATGAACCAGATGCCGAGCGCGATCGGAATCCCGATCAGGATCCAGCCAAGGGTGAGCAACGTGAGCCAGCCTAGCACCGACCACAGGAGCGACCACCAGAAGGTGCGGATCAGCCACGTGAAGTGCGATGCCACCCAGGTGCCGGCGGCATCGTCCCGCTTCACATAGCAGACGATCACCGCGATGATGCCCAGCACGCCGAACACCGGCGCGATGAACGGCAGCCCCGATGACGCGATCGACGTGATCGCCGCGATGGCGAACAGCGCGTAGGCGAGGACACCGGCCGTGATCGGCGCGGTGGAACTGCCGGGAGCGGATTGAGGTGCAGGGTAATCGGCCACGGCGGGTCTCCGAAAGGTCTGGCTCGCCGCACGTCGGCGTCCGTGGCGCAGAAGATGAGGCCGCCTTAACCCTGCGTCAAGACCCGCTTGACGATCGGTGGCAGGGGGCGACGGCGCGGGGCGCTGCCGCGACGAACGCACGTAAGCCGCCGCCCGCCGCCGCCGTGGCTATAATGGTCGTCCAGGTTGAAAATTGCGCCTGGCACCCTTTCCCAGCCAATGGAGCCGACCATGTCCGACACCGTCCGTGACAAACTCGCCGACGAATTTTCCAACGTGCTGTCCGAAGCCGAGTCGCTTCTGGACAAGGCCTCCCGCGAAACCGGCGACAAGGCGCGCGATCTGCGCTCGCAGGTCGAGGCACGCCTGCTGACGGCCAAGCTGAAGCTGCAGGAACTCGAAGGCGCCGCCGTGGACCGCGCCAAGCAGGCCGCGCGCGTCACCGACGATTATGTGCACGACCATCCGTGGCAGGCCATCGGCATTGCCGCGGGCATCGGCCTCGCCATCGGCCTCCTGATGAACCGTCGCTGAACCCTGCAGCCGCAAGGTAAGGAAATGGCC
>JANNYI010000045.1:0-6315 GCA_031410015.1 Betaproteobacteria bacterium
GAATGCCCACCTCCGCGAGCAGTTCGACCGCGCGTGTCCGGGCCCTGGCACCGCTCATGCCCATGTGCAGGCGCAGCACCTCCTCGATCTGGAAGCCGACCGTGAACACCGGGTTGAGCGACGTCATCGGCTCCTGGAAGATCATCGAGATATCGGCGCCACGCACGCTCTGCAATTCACGCCCGGAAAGCCGCGCGAGATTGCGGCCGCCGTAGACGATCTCGCTGCCTTCGGCGATGGTGGAATTCTCCGGCGGCAGGAGACCCAGGATGGCAAGCGACGTCACCGACTTGCCGGAACCCGACTCGCCGACCAGCGCCACCGTGGAATTGCGCGGAATGTCGAAGGTGATGCCTTTGACCGCCTCGAAGGTGGAGTGCTTGTCGAGCCGGAACGTCACGCGCAGGTTGCGCACGGAAAGCAGCGGATCGGTGGATGCGATTGGCGTGGTCATCGCGTCAGCTCCCCGTTCCGCGCAGCTTGGGATCGAGCGCATCGCGCAGCGCGTCCGTGAAGAGCGAGAACGCCGTGACCAGCACGGCCATCGTCCCGCCGGCCGCGGCAAGCTGCCACCATTTGCCGAGGATGAGTTCGTTCTGCGCTTCGTTGAGCATCGAGCCCCAGGACACGACGTCGACCGGGACGCCGAAGCCCAGGAACGACAGGATCACCTCGGACTTGATGAACGCGACGACCAGGATCGACATCTGCACCAGCACCACGTGCGAGACATTGGGAAAGATGTGGCGGAACATCCGGCGCGTGTTCGATGCGCCGATTGCATCAGCGGCCTGCACGTACTCGCGGCCCTTGTGCTTCAGGTACTCCGCGCGGATCAGCCGGAACGCGCCGGTCCAGCCGGTGAGTCCGAGGATCAGCACGATGGTCATCGTGCCCTTCTGCTGCAGCACCGCGGCCACCGCGAGGATCAGCAGCAGGTACGGAATGGAGCTGAACACGTTGTAGAACCAGTTGAGCGCATCGTCCACCCAACCGCCGTAATAGCCGGCCAGCGCGCCCAGGAAGGTGCCGATCAGCGTGGCCACCAGCGCCGCCGCCAGTCCGACGAAGATCGACGTTTCCGAGCCCTTGATCGTCTTGGCGATCACGTCGCGGCCCCACTTGTCGGCACCGAAGGGCAGCGTGGCGCGGCGCGTGTCGGCGGCAGCCGCCGTGGCGCCCTTGCCGGCCTGGATTTCCTTCATCACATCGGCCAGCGGGTCCACCGACTTGCCTTCGGCGGCAGGCGGATTCTTCTGCGCCTCGATCTCCTTCATCACGTCGGCGAGCGGATCGACGACCGCGCTTTCCCCGCCCGATGATGGCGCGGCCGATTTCGCACCACCCTGCAGTTCCGCCAGCGCGCCGCCGATGGGATCCACGACTGTCGAACTGAACGCACTGCCCGGCGTGGCGACCGCGGGCACGGCGGCTTCGGGCA
The DNA here is from genome assembly GCA_031410015.1 of Betaproteobacteria bacterium. Classification (GTDB taxonomy): domain Bacteria; phylum Pseudomonadota; class Gammaproteobacteria; order Burkholderiales; family Casimicrobiaceae; genus VBCG01. Next base: position 1,442 of record JANNYI010000045.1, read on the forward strand.
CCGCGTTCTGCCCACTGGGCGTGGCCGGCGCGGCGGGCGGTGGTTCGTAGTTGAACCAGGACGGCGGCGCGTAGTTGACGCCGACTTCCTTCGCCCAGTCGCGGGCGACGAGGTTGAGCCCTGACAGCACCATCATCAGCAGGAATGCGGCGACGATGACAAGGCATACCATCGCCACGCTGTCGGTGCGCAGGCGCCGCCACGCCAATGTCCACAGTCCCGGCGACACGGTGTGCGGGATTTCGCGGCGCTTTGGCGGCACAACCGGCTTCAAAGTGAGGTCGTTCATCGTCGTATCCTCACTTTCATTTCAGCTGCACGCGTGGATCGACCGCTTTGTACATGAGGTCGGCCAGCAGGTTGACCACCATCGTGGCGATGGCGACGTACACGGTCAGCGCCTTGATGACGGGAAAATCCGAGCGTTCGACCGCGAGGATCACCTCGCGCCCGATGCCGGGAATGGAGAAGAACCGCTCGACGAGGAACGCGCCGATCAGCAGTCCGGGCAAAGCGGCCATCACGTGCGTGATCATCGGGATCGAGGCGTTGCGCAGCACGTGCACCCACATGATGCGGTTCTCGCCCACGCCCTTGGCGCGCGCGGTGCGCACATAGTCCTGATTGATTTCGTCGAGCACGAACGTGCGGTACAGCCGCAGGTTGGGCGCGATGCTGACCACCAGCAGGATGATGATGGGCAGCACGCTGAACTTGGTGAGGTTCTCCCAGAAGTCGTTGCCCCAGCCCTGCACCGGGAACCAGCCGAACTTGTAGGCGAACACGTACTGGAACACGATGATGTAGACGAGGATCGAGATCGACAGCCCGACCGTGCAGACGATCATCACCATGCGGTCGGTGAGCGAGCCCCGCACGTAGGCCACGGCGAGCGCCAGCGCGATGGCGACGATGGTCTCGAGGAAGAGCAGCGGCACCAGCACGGTCAGCGAGGGCCCCAGCCGCGTGGCGAGGATGTGCGACACCTTCTCGTTGGTGCTCCACGACGCGCCGAAGTCCGCCGTGACGATCTGCTTCAAGAAGATGCCGAGTTGCACGTAGTACGGCTGGTCGACACCCAATTGCCGCCGGATGTTCTCGATCTGCTCGGGGTTGGAGATCTTGCCGGCAAGGACGTAGGCGGGATCGCCGCCCACCCAGTTGAACAGCAGGAACACGAGCAGCACGACACCCAGCAACGTGGGCAGCATCTGCCAGATCCTGCGAAAGATGTAAGCCAGCATGGCGCTTCGTTCCTTCCGGTGCTGCGGGTACGCAGATCGCGCGTGCCATCGATGATGTCGTGGCGCGGTCCGCCGTGCGTACCGCGCGGGTCATGGGTCCCGTGGCCCGCGGCCGATCGCGGTAACGATCGGCCGCGGCGCGGGGGTCCTGCTCCTCAGGGCTTGTGGATACCGCCGGGATTGCCGATGGCTCCTTGCCTCTTCTCCTCCATCAACGGGTTGCGGGCGCGACGTCCAGGTACTGCCAGGTCGACGCCAGGATCGGGTGCCTCTTGTAACCCAGCACACGCGGCTGGATCAACTGGTTGCGGTAGCGGCTGACGGTCAGCCGCATCGGCGCATACACTTCGAGCAATCGAATCATGTCGCGATAGAGCGCCTGTCGTTCCGGGCCGGGCGGCAGGCGCACGCTCTTGCGGTACAGCGCATCGTACTCGGGAATGGTCACGCAGCCATTGTTGCTCTGGTGAATATTGGGACCGAACCAGAGCTGCATGAAATTGTCGGCGTCCGGATAGTCCGCCACCCACGCGTCGGTGCGACTGAAGAGCTTGCATTGCTTCTCGAGCTTCAAAAGCTCGGGAAACTTCTCCTTCTGCCCGTCCATGCGCACGCCGATGGCCTCGTAGGACTTCTTGACCAGCTCCTCCTGCTGGCGGCCCAGCGTATCGGGACGCGACGCGTAGCGGATGACGAGCGGCTTGCCGTCCGGGAACGTGCGCCAGCCATCCTTGCCGCGCTTGTAGCCGAAGCGGTCCAGCAGTGCATTGGCGCCGGCCGGATCGTACCTGATGCCGGGCTTCCAGTCGGGGAACTGACCGACCACGCCGGGCGGAATCGGCGTGGTGGCTTCCACCGCCTGGCCGTTGCGGATGACGCGGATTTCCTCGTCGACATCGTAGGACATCGCCAGCGCCCGGCGCAGCGCGATCCTGTCCTTGGCGAAGCCGCCGACCCGCGAGTCAAGCATGTTCCAGTAGATGAAGTTGATCTCGGGGTCGACGATGCGTTCGAGGCGCACGCCCTTGGCGGCAAGCTCGGGCCGCAGCTTGCCGTCGACGATGGCGTTGGGCGCGAGCGGCCCCTCCATGTTCATGAGGTCGAGCTCGCCGTTGCGGAAGGCGAGCCAGCGCGCCTGGTCCTCCTCCATCACCATGATCTCGACGCGGTCGACGATCGGGATCTTCCTTCCCTTCATGTGCGCCACGAGCTTGTCGTCGCCCGGCTCCTGCGCCTGCCAGTCCCACTTCAGATCGCGAAAATCGGGATTGGCTTCGAGCACGATCTTGGAACTGCGCACCCATTCGGCGAGCTTGAACGGACCGGTGCCCACCGGGTTGCTCATCACGCGACCGTCGGACTCGCCATACTTCGCCACGACCTCGCGTGCCACCGCCGATGCCGATTCGTGCGCCAGCACGTAGTTGAGGTTGTAGTCGGTTTGCTTCAGACGGAAGCGCAATGTGTAGCGGTCCACAGCCTCCAATCCGGCGATCTTTTTTTCATAGTCGAAGCGGCCGGACTTCTTCGCAGCCGCGGTTTCCTCGTCGAGGCCGACGAACTTGCCTTCGATCAGGAAGGCCCAGGGCGAGCGCACCTTCGGATCGGCCAGGCGCTTCATCGAATAGATGAAGTCCTCCGCGGTGAGTTCGCGCGGCTTGCCGCCGAAGGCAGGATCGGCAGCGAAGCGGACGCCCTGGCGGATTTTGATGGTGTAGACAGTGCCGTTTTCGGTGACGACCGGCATGGCCTCCGCCAGCATCGGCACGACCTTGGCCGGGCGCGCGAGATAGTCGTAGGTATAGAGCCGCTCGAAGACGGCCTGCAACACTCCTGCCGAGTACAGGTCGCTGGCCGCTGCTGGGTCGAAGCCGGTCTCGGCGACGGGGAACACGTCGCGAATCACCTTCTTCGGCTCCGCGGCAAACGCATTGCCGACGGCGAAGAGCGCAACGACGAGCCAGGCAGCGCGGATCATGGCTGGACGTCCTGGCGCGCCCACTCGGCGGCGAGGAAGTCAGGCCAGTCAAGCTGGCCTTCTCTGGAAACCCGCTTCCGGAATGGCCCGCAGGCGCATTCCGATCCCGGATTCCTGCGTTTCATGCCCGATTTCCGCTGCGCAGGGAACATCCGGACTGCCTGAAAGACAAACCCTGCTAATGTACCATTTCAAGGGTTCCCCATGCCACGGCAACTTTTCAAGACGATGACGCACCGCCTCCAGCCGGCGGTGGACCGGATCACGTCCAATCCGTGGGTGTTGCGCTACCTGCCGTCGTTGGCGGACCCCGACCTCTGGCACATCAATCGCCGGTCCGCCGCGCGGGCGGTGGCGGTGGGGCTCTTCTGCGGCCTGATCCCCGGTCCCCTGCAGGCGTTGGCCGCCATCCTGATGTGCCTACTGGTCCGGGCCAATTTCCCGATCGCAGTGGTCACCACGTTCTATACGAACCCGTTCACGATCGTGCCGCTCTATGTGGTGGCCTACGAATACGGCAGCCTCTTCTTTCCGGACGCCACGCCCGTCACCGACCTGGCCCTGCCTCCGGCCATGGGTTTCCTCGACTTCATGCCGGCGCTGCTGCACTGGATGGCCGACCTCGGCAAGCCGCTGGCGCTGGGGCTCGTGCTGCTGGCGTCGACGCTGGCCGCAGCAGGCTGGATCCTCGTCCGCCTGGCGTGGCGCTGGCATGCGGTGTGGGCGTGGCGTCGCCGCAGTCGCCTGCGCGCCGCGGCGTGAACCGGCGCCGATGAAGCCGGCGTATTGGGATGCCGCCGCCCGCGCGCTGGGGCGCGGCGATCCGGTGATGCGCAAGCTGATCGCGGCGCATCCGGGCATCCACCTCGTTCGCCGCGGCGATCCGTTCACCACGCTGGCGCGCGCGATCGTCGGCCAGCAGATCTCGGTGAAGGCAGCGGAGTCGATCTGGAACCGCTTCGTGCTGGCCGCAAAGGGCGAAGGCAATCCCGTGCATCTCGACGCGCGGCGCGTGAGCCGCATGCGCGTGGCGACATTGCGCAAGGCGGGGTTCTCGGAGAACAAGGCGATCTATGTGCGGGACCTGGCGCGGCACTTCGCCGATGGCGCACTCGACCCCTCGGCGTGGCCCGCGCTGGACGACGAAACACTGATCCTGCGGCTGACGGACGTGAAGGGCATCGGCCGCTGGACCGCGGAGATGTTCCTCATCTTTCACGAGATGCGCGCCGACGTCTTTCCGGTCGATGACATCGGCCTGCAGAAGGGCGTAGCGATGCACTACCACGATGGCGTACGGATGACGCCGAAGGTGCTGCGCGAATTCGGCGTGCGGTGGGCGCCGTACCGCAGCGTTGCCACGTGGTACCTGTGGCGCGCGCTGGACCCCATCCCGGTCGAGTACTGAGTCCGTGCCAACGCACGGGTCGGTGGCGTCGCGCGATGCGTGGTGTGACGTTGTTGTCCGCAGCGGTGCGATACGTTGCGTGTTCCGTTCGTCGAGGCACGGTGCGGTTCGTTGCGTGTTCCGTTCGGCGTGGCACGGTGCGGTACGCGCCGGCTGGGGCGGGCTTAGTCGCCGCAAGGCGTGTGTCCGGGTGCACGACGGCAAAAAATAAGTCGTCTCGATGAAGCCGAGCGACGATTTTTTG
>JANNYI010000046.1:0-6125 GCA_031410015.1 Betaproteobacteria bacterium
CCCGCGCGATCGCCACGCGCTGCAGCTCGCCACCGGAGAGTTCGCGCGGCGGACTGCCGGCGCGATCGGCGAGGCCGACACTCTCCAGCATGGCCATCACGCGCGTGCGCACGGCTGCGTCGTGCTGTCCTGCGAGCGTGAGCGGCAACGCGACGTTCTGCGCCACGGTCAGGTAGGGCAACACGTGGAAGGCCTGGAACACGAAGCCGACGTTGGTGCGGCGAAATGCGGTCAGCGCGTCGTCGTCGAGCGTGTCGAGCGCGAGGCCGCCCACGTTGACGGTGCCCGAATCGGGTCGCTCCAGTCCCGCGATGATGTTGAGCAGCGTGGATTTGCCGCTGCCGGACTCGCCACGGATCGCGACCATTTCGCCGGCGCCGACATCGAGCCGCACGTCGCGCAGCACCACGCGCGGCCGGGGGCCGGCAAAATGTTTCTCGATCGCTTCGAGGTGGATCAAGGCAGGTGGTCAGGGGCGGGTGGGGTCAGTGCCAAACCGCCCGATGGCCGCGAGGTAGGCTTCCTCGAGCGCTTCCTGCGCGTCCGCCGTCACTTCAAGGTCGGTGACGAGACCATTGTCCAGCGCGTAGATCCACCCATGCAGCGTCAGTGCCTGCCCGCGCTGCCACGCGTCCTGCACGATCGTGGTTCGTGCCACGTGCCGCACCTGCTCGATGACATTGAGCTCGCACAGGCGATCGGTGATGGCGTGCTTACCCGCCAAGTTCGACAGCAGTCCGCGGTGCCGCTCCGCCACGTCCTGCACATGCCGCAGCCAGTTGTCGATGAGGCCAAGCGGCTTCCCCTCCCACGCGGCGCGTACGCCGCTGCAGCCGTAGTGCCCGACGACGATCACGTGCTCGACCTTGAGCACATCGACCGCGTACTGGAGCACGGAAAGGCAGTTCAGGTCCGTATGCACGACCACGTTGGCCACGTTGCGGTGGACGAACAGTTCGCCCGGCAGCAGGTCGACGATTTCATTGGCCGGCACGCGGCTGTCGGAACACCCGATCCAGAGGTAGCGGGGCGATTGCTGCTCCACCAGTTGACGGAAGAAGCCGGGTTCGCGCGCCGCCACGGCTTCCGCCCAGCGGTGGTTCTTGTCGATCAGGTGCTGGAGCGAGGACATTGCCGGTATGCCGATGGTTGATGCCAGCCCCCATGATACCGGGCGCCGGGGCCGTCGCCGCCTGCGTCCTGTCGCGTTGAAGCATGGGCATGCCGGGCGTAGACTTGGTTGGACTTCGAGGAGACGCGATGGGCCTGCCCGATGCGATTCGCCGGCGCGGCTTCCGGCGCTGGTACGAACGCCAGTTGATCGAGGGCCACGCGTATCTCGTCACCGGCCTGCTCGCCCTGATCATGATGGCGATCGCCATCGAGATGATCGATATCCGGCAGTCCGTGCAGGGCCTGATCACGTTACTGATGGTCGGCGCGGCCGGCAGCGCCCTCACGCTCTTTGCCTGGCGGCAGTTCACCTTCCTGCTGGCGCGCGCCGAATATCTTGCCGGACGCGCGACGTGCGCTTCGTGTGGCACCTATGCGCGCTTCGCCATCGACCGCGTCGACGAGAACGCGCAAGCTGTGGCGGGATGCACGCTGCACGTACGGTGCCGGAAGTGCGGACACCACTGGAGCATCGCCTGAAGGGCCGGCGTCGGCCCGGCGGCATCGGCATCAGCCAATTGGATGGCCCCCATCCGAATTGACGATTGGCAATCCCGGGCGGTTGTCCCTATCTTCGATGGGTACGAAGCCGGAGGCCGCCGCGCAACCCGCGGGGCCGCACCCGCCACTTCGCGCTAACGGGAAACCATCCATGCCCCAATCGACCACCATCGTTTCGCTTCATGGCGTGCCGTTTGCGCGCCCGTCCTTCGTGCAACTGTACGTCGTGCCGCTGTGGCAAAGCGCCGCGCGCGCCGCGACGCTGGTCGGCGAGGTCTGGACCGAAGCCCGCGCCCTCGAGCGCAGGATGACGCCGCGTCGTCTGATCGACTAGCGCAACAACGACGCGGCCAGCCCAAGCGCGCCGCAAGCCAGGATCACGCGGATCACCCCCGCCTTGAAGCGGAAGAGGGCGATGGCAGCAGCGATGGCAATGCCGACCGCGACGGCATCGATGCCGCCCGCCAGCTTCGCCGGATGCCAGCCCTCGGGCCAGAACACATGCCACGCGAAGAATGCGGCGAGATTGACGATCACGCCGACCACGGCCGCCGTCACGGCGGTCAGCGGCGCTGACAGGCGCAGTTCGCCACGCGTGGACTCGATCAGCGGTCCGCCGGCCAGGATGAACAGGAACGACGGCAGGAACGTGAAGAACGTCACCACCGTGGCGGCCACGATGCCGGCCAGTGGTAACAGCGCAGCGCCGAATAGCGCCTTGGTCCAGCCGCCGACAAAGCCGACAAAGGCCACCACCATGATCAACGGTCCGGGCGTGGTCTCGCCCAGCGCCAGCCCGTCGATCATCTGCACCGCCGTCAGCCAGCCGAAGGTCTCGACCGCGCCCTGGTACACGTACGGCAGCACCGCATACGCGCCGCCGAAGGTCAGCAGCGCCGCCTTGGTGAAGAACCACGCCATGTCGAGCAATGGCGTCGGCCCATTGCCAGCAGCCCAGATCAACGCCATTGCGCCGAACCACAATGCAAGGAAGATAGCGACGGTCAGCACCAGTCGTGGCCAGTGGAACCTGGCGTGCGAAGGTGCTGGCGTGTTGTCGTCGATCACCGCAGGGGCATGGGCCGATGCACCAGCCGCGTGTTTGCCGCCGGGAGTGAACGCGCCGGGGGCATAGTGCCCACCGACGTAGCCGATGATCGCCGCCCCGAGAACGATGGCCGGAAATGGCACGTTGAACACGAAGATCGCGACAAACGCCAGCGCCGCGATCGCCCACAGCACGCGATGCTTCAACGCGCGCGAGCCGATGCGCCACGCGGCTTGCAACACGATCGCCACCACCGCCGGCTTCACGCCGGCCAGGAAGCCAGCCACGGCGGGTACGTCGCCGAACGCCATGTACAGCCACGACAGCGCGATCAGCAAAAACAACGATGGCAGCACGAACAATCCGCCGGCGACGATGCCGCCCCACGTGCGATGCAGCAGCCAGCCGATGTATGTGGCAAGCTGCTGCGCTTCCGGTCCCGGCAGCACCATGCAGTAGTTGAGCGCGTGCAGGAAGCGCCGCTCGGAAATCCAGCGCTTCTCGTCGACCAGTTCGCGATGCATGATCGCGATCTGGCCGGCGGGGCCGCCGAAGCTGATGAAGCCGAGGCGCAGCCAATACGCAAAAGCCTCGGTGCGCGTGGGCGCCGCGGGAGGAGACTGCACCGGCGACGATGCGCTCGTGGCCGGTGCGGCGTTAGCGTCCGGCGGCTGCACGCAGCACTTCCGGATGCCATCCATGCTGCTCGGCCTGCTGGCCGCGACACCACGCATACAGCGCGTCGTACGTCAGCATGCCCCAGCGCAGCATCGCGTGGTCGTCGGCAATCATCGCGGACAGGCCCAGCGAAATCGCGAGCAAGCCACCCGCGGCAGGCGCCTGCTCCGGCACGCCGGTATCGGCGGCGCGAACGATCGCTGCGAGCGCAGCGAGAGCAGGATCGCGCAAGCCATGCCGCGCGATGAACGCGTCGAAGCTGCAGTTTTCTCCCACGTGCGTGTACTCGACATCGGGCACGTCGTAGGCGATGGCGCCGTGCGCCTTCGCGAAGTCGCGCACGTCGGCCGGCGGGACGTAGTGAAAGATCGCGCCGGGGTCGATGAACCGCCGCACCAGCCAAGGACACGCGATGCGATCGATCTTCGGCCGCGCGCGCGTCACCCATTGCGTCGGGGCGGCGTGCGGCACGACGGCGTGGCCGTCCTTCTTCCAGCCTTCAATGCCGTCGGCGAGATGCTGCGCGGCCAAGCCCTGCGCGCGCAACGCGGTCACCGCATTCTGCGAAACCTCGTGGCCGTGGACGCAATAGACGACCACGGGCCGCCACGGTTCCAGTTCGCGCGACCAGTCGGCGACGGCCTCGGGCAGGCGCCGGATGGCGCCGGGAATCATCAAAGGATCGCGCTCGAAGGCGGGCGCGCGCCGCACATCCACGAGCGAGGGCGGCGGCCATTGCCGGAGCAGTTCGACGAGCTGGGAGTTGGTCAGTACGAGTTCGGGTGCCATTCCAATTGCCTCCTGTCGCATGGCGCGACAACGAAGCAGAACTTGGATGCCCGACGGGCCATCAATGCGGCGGGGCGTCTGCGGTGACCCCCGCACATATCTTCGCAGGCATCACCCGCACTCGTCAATGGTCCGCATGGAGCGATGGTGCCGAACTCCCCGTAGGCGAGGCTTCAGCCTCGCGGGACGCAACGTCTCCGTCAAATCAACCCTTCCAGCAACTGCACGTCCACTTCCTCGCCGGCGGCGACATTGCCGATATCCGTACCCAGCACGATGAAGCAATTGGCCTGCGACATCGACGACAGGATGCCGGAGCCCTGGTCGCCGGTGGTGCGCACCGTCCATACGCCATCATCGCCGGGCGCCAGGATGCCGCGCTGGAACTCCGTGCGCCCGGGCGCCTTGCGGATGGGCTTCCCGAGGCGCGCCTTGAACAGCGGCTGCGGCGCGATATCGGTGCGCCCCTGCAGCACCAGCAGCGCATCGCGGACGAACTGGTAGAACGTCACCATCACCGACACCGGATTGCCGGGCAGCCCAAAAAACTGCGCATTGCCGATGCGGCCGTAGGCCAACGGCCGGCCGGGCTTCATCGCGATCTTCCAGAACAGCACTTCACCCAGGCGGTCGAGCAGGGCCTTCACGAAGTCGGCTTCGCCCACGGACACGCCACCGGACGTGATGACCACGTCGGCGTTGGCCGCTGCCGTAGCAAAGGCCGCTTCCAGTTCTTCGGGCACATCGGGAATCACGCCCATGTCCACCGTCTCGCAGTTGAGGCGCGCCAGCATGCCGAACAGCGTGTAGCGGTTGCTGTCGTAGATCTCGCCTTCCGCCAGCGTGGTGCCGATGGAGCGCAACTCGTCGCCGGTGGAAAAGAAGGCGACGCGCAAGCGGCGATACACGCTCACTTCGTTGATGCCAAGCGAGGCGAGCATGCCGATCTCGGCAGGTCGCAGCGGCTGGCCACGCTTGAATACGAGTTGCCCCGCCTTGAGATCCTCGCCCGCGAAACGCCGGTTCTGACCGGCAGCGGTCACCGCGCCCGGATGAATCCGCACGCCATCCGCCGTTTCCGTCGCGCGCTCCTGCATCACCACGGTGTCCGCCCCCGCCGGCATCACGCCGCCGGTGAAGATGCGCACGGTTTCGCCGGCGCCGATCCCGACGCCGGCGGGCTTGCCGGCAAACGACTGGCCGACCCGCCGCAGCGGCGTTTCCGCAGCAGGCGCAAGATCGGCGAAGCGCACGGCCCAACCGTCCATCGCGGAGTTGTCGTGCCCCGGCACCGCGAGCGGGGACACGATGTCGACCGCCAGCACGCGATCGAGCGCCTGGCGAATGTGCACGCGCTCGATGGCGCCCACCGGGTTCAGGAATTGGCGGATCAGCGTCCGCGCCTTGTCCACCGGCATCGAATTGGGATCGTAGTCGTCGGCGCACGAGGCTTCGCGCAGGGTCTTGGGCGTGGTCATGGTGGTTCCGTTCCGCGGTAGAAATGTGATTTTAGACGCAGCGCCGGTTGTTCCAGCGCGTGCCAGGAAATGAAGGCAACGCCGATGGACAGCGGCAGCGACAGCAGGAAGAGTCCGGCGGGCTCGAGGTCCGGCACCCGCTGCATCAGCGTCTGCTGCAGCGGAAACGAATAGACATAGACACCGTAGGAGTAGTCGCCCACGCGCCGGAACCACGGCCACTGCAGTCGCGGATGATAGGCGCACACCAGCACGCCATAAGTAAGCAGCGGCGCAAACAGGTCGGCGCGCATGAGGCCCCACGGATTCCACGCCACCAGCGCCACGACGCCGCCGAGGCCGGCCAGCGACAATGGAATCGCGTCGCGCCACACGCACGCCAGCGAACCCAGCGCGAACAGCAACGCCAGTTCCCGCACCACGCGATCGTTCGGCGCCAGCGGAAACCAGTCGGGCCG
>JANNYI010000047.1:0-1692 GCA_031410015.1 Betaproteobacteria bacterium
GGGTAACCTCGACGCCGCACTTTTCGCAGACGACGCCGCGATGCTTCAGGCGCTTGTACTTGCCGCAAAGACACTCGTAGTCCTTGACCGGCCCGAAGATCTTGGCGCAGAACAGGCCGTCACGTTCCGGCTTGAACGTGCGGTAGTTGATCGTCTCCGGCTTCTTGACCTCGCCGAACGACCATGAAGTGATCATCTCCGGAGAGGCCAGTCCGATCTTGATCGAATCGAACTGTTCTACCGGAGTCTGCTGCTTGAAAAACTTGAGCAAATCTTTCACGAATCTATTCTCCTATTCGGCGCGTTTCGCGCCGCTGGTCCCGCGGGGTCGCGCAACGCGCGGCCCCGTTGGAAGGTGGCCGAAGGCCAAGAAAAGCTACCTCAGTCCTGCTCGAGTTCCATGTTGATGCCGAGCGAGCGGATTTCCTTCACGAGCACGTTGAAGGATTCCGGCATACCCGCTTTCATCTCGTGATTGCCGTCGACGATCGACTTGTACATCTGGGTGCGGCCCTGCGTGTCGTCCGACTTGATCGTCAGCATTTCCTGCAGGGTGTAGGCCGCGCCGTACGCCTCGAGCGCCCACACTTCCATCTCGCCGAAGCGCTGTCCGCCGAACTGCGCCTTGCCGCCGAGCGGCTGCTGCGTCACGAGCGAGTACGGACCCGTGGAACGAGCGTGCATCTTGTCGTCGACCAGATGGTTCAGCTTCAGCATGTACATGTAGCCAACCGTGACCTCACGTTCGAATTTCTCGCCCGTGCGGCCGTCGAACAGGTTGGTCTGGCCCGAAAGCGGCAGATCCGCCAGTGCCAGCAGCCGCTTGATCTCGGCCTCCGAGGCACCGTCGAACACTGGCGTGGCAATCGGCACACCGCGCGTCAGGTTGCGCGCCAGCTCCGCGATCTCGCGATCGGTCAGTTCATCGAGACGCTCCTTCTGGCCACCGGTCTCGTTGTAGACGCGGCCCAGGAAGGCCCGCAACTCGACCACGGCGGCGTGTTGCTCGATCATCTTGCCGATCTTCAGGCCGAGCCCCTTGGCAGCCCACCCCAGGTGGGTTTCGAGCACCTGCCCGACGTTCATGCGCGACGGCACGCCGAGCGGGTTCAGCACGATGTCGACCGGTGTGCCATCGGCCAGGTAAGGCATGTCTTCGACCGGCACGATCGTGGAGATGACGCCCTTGTTGCCATGGCGACCAGCCATCTTGTCGCCCGGCTGGACGCGGCGCTTCACGGCCAGGTACACCTTGACCATCTTGAGCACGCCGGGAGCGAGATCGTCGCCCGCGGTGATCTTGACGCGCTTGCTCTCGAGCTTCTGCTCGAACATCTTTCGCTGCGCCTTGAGGCGCTCGGCAGTGGCCTCCAGCTGGGAGTTCGCTTCTTCGTCCTCGAGACGGATCTCGAACCACTCGTCGCGGGTCAGCTCGTCGAGGTACTCGGACGCGATCTTCGTTCCTGGCTTCAGCTTGCGCGGGCCACCGGCGGCCGAAGTGCCCACCAGCGTAGTACGCACGCGCTGGAACATGTCGTCCTCGAGGATGCTCTGCTGGTCGCCGAAGTCCTTGCGGACCCGCTCGATCTCAGCCTTCTCGATCGACAGCGCGCGGCTGTCCTTGTCGACGCCATCGCGGGTGAAAACGCGCACGTCGATGACGGTGCCGTCCATGCCCGGGGGCACGCGCAG
>JANNYI010000048.1:0-1431 GCA_031410015.1 Betaproteobacteria bacterium
GCTGCCGTTCTGCGGCTACCACATGGGCGACTACTTCGCGCACTGGCTGAAGATCGGCGCCACGTCCGACGCCGCCAAGCTGCCGAAAATCTTCTTCGTCAACTGGTTCCGCAAGGACGAACGCGGCAAGTTCGTGTGGCCGGGCTTCGGCGACAATTCGCGTGTGCTTAAGTGGATCGTCGAGCGGCTGGAAAGCCGCGCCGACGCCGTCGACACCCCGATCGGGCGCCTGCCGGTGAAGGGCGGGCTCGACACCAGCGGCCTCGACCTCACCGACGACCAACTCGCGCTGTTGCTGACGGTGGACACCGACGTGTGGGCCGAAGAGGCCAGCCTCATTCCGGCACACTACGCAGCGTTCGGCGATCGCCTGCCGCGCGAACTCACGCTTCAGTATGAAGCGCTGGTGGCGCGGCTCCACGCGGCGGACGCCTCGCGCGTGGCGGCCGAATAGCGAACCTGCGACGTTTGCAACGCCACGCGATCTGGCGCGCGCAGTCGCGCGTACCTAGATTGTCAGTGTCGAGCGGGATCGGCGCGACCTTCGGGACCGTTGCATGAAGAAGAAGCCACCGACCCAGATCGAGGCCGAAGCCGCCGTTCGCACGCTGCTGGAGTGGGCGGGCGACGACCCTGACCGCGAAGGCCTGCTGGAGACGCCGGCCAGGGTGGCGCGCTCCTACCGTGAGCTGTTTGCCGGCTACGAGACCGATCCGCGCGCCTACCTGGAACGCACGTTCGAGGAAGTCGGCGGCTACGACTCGCTGGTGGTGCTGAGCGACATCCGGGTGGTCAGTTTCTGCGAACACCACATGCTGCCAGTGATCGGGCGCGCGCACGTGGGCTATCTGCCCACTGACCGCGTGGTCGGCATTTCCAAACTCGCCCGGGTCGTCAACGGCTTTGCGCGGCGGCTGCAGATCCAGGAAAAGCTGACGGCGGAGATCGCCGACGCGATCCAGGAAATCCTGCAACCGAAGGGCGTCGGCGTGGTCATCGAGGCCGAGCACAGCTGCATGACGCTGCGCGGCGTCAACACGCCGGGCTCGAAACTTACCACCAGCCGTCTGCTCGGCGTGATCCGTGACGACCCGCGCACGCGCGAGGAATTCCTGCGCCTGGTGAACGGCCACAAGACGTAGATGCGGTGAAATAGGAGGAGTGCGAGCCCCGCAATCCGACACGTCCGTACCGCCGGCTTCAGCCGGCCCCTTGGTGTTTTCTCTTGTGCGCCAAGACTTGCTGCACCTGCCGGCGGTCGCCGGCGGTATGGAACTGCGCCCATCAATCCGGTTGAGTCCAACCCGGTTTATATTTGTGTCATCGCTTCCGCACGGAGGGCAGCCTGATCATCTGTTCAAGGGCGCGGCGGCGATGCGATCGAGCGTGACTGCAGGTCATGGGGGCGCGCATGTAGTGCAAAACCATGAC
>JANNYI010000049.1:0-8355 GCA_031410015.1 Betaproteobacteria bacterium
GAACGCACACTGATCGGCGCGATCGGCGACGAGCGCAAGTTGTCGCCGGCCATGTTCGAGCTGCTGCCCGGCGTGGTGCGCGCGCGCCACAACGTCAAGCCGTACAAGCTCGTGGCGCGCGAGTCGCATCGCACCGGAAGCATCGTGCACGTGCGGGGCATACCGATCGGCGGGGATGCCGTGCAGATGATCGCGGGTCCGTGCTCGGTGGAGACGGCGCCGCAGATGGAGGCCGCCGCGGCCGCCGTGGCGCATGCCGGCGCGCGGATGATGCGCGGTGGCGCCTTCAAGCCGCGCACCAGTCCGTATGCGTTCCAGGGCGCGGGCGTGGACGGCTTGCGCCTGCTGACGGAAAGCGCCGCGCGCCATGCGCTGCCGGTCGTCACGGAACTGATGGATGTGCGCATGCTGGACACGTTCCTCGAGGCCGGCGTGGACGTCATCCAGATCGGCACGCGCAACATGCAGAACTTCGACCTCCTCAAGGAAGTGGGGCGGGTCGATGTGCCGGTGATCCTGAAGCGGGGGATGAGCGCCACGATCAGCGAATGGCTGATGGCCGCCGAATACATCGCCGCCGGTGGCAATCATCGGATCATCCTGTGCGAACGCGGCATCCGCACGTTCGAGACGGCCTACCGCAACGTGCTCGACGTGACCGCAATCCCGATGCTGAAGCGCGAGACGCACCTGCCGGTGATCGTCGATCCGTCGCATGCGGGCGGCAAGGCGTGGCTGGTGCGATCGCTTGCCAGCGCCGCTGTCGCGGCCGGCGCGGACGGCTTGCTGGTCGAGGTGCATCCGGTTCCGGCTGAAGCATGGTGCGACGCCGACCAGGCGCTCACGCCGGTCGAGTTCATGGCGCTGATGGACCAGCTCGACGCGGTGGCCCGCGCCGTGGGGCGTTCGCTCGATCGCGGCCGCCGGGCCGGTGCGCCGCTGCGCGAATCGGCGGCGGGCGCGCTGGCCGTGGCCTGATGCCTGTCGGCTGTTGCCGGACGGGCAAGTGCGCTAGATTGGGTGCATGTTCGAACTCGCCGGGGTGACGCATCGCTATGGTCCGGTGACGGCGGTTGCCGTCGCCGCGTGGCGCGCGGCCGCCGGCGAGGCATGGCTGCTGGAGGGCCCGTCCGGCTGCGGCAAGTCGACGGTGCTGCATATCCTGGCCGGGCTCGTCACGCCAACGACTGGCGACGTGCTGGTGGCCGGCACCGACCTGCGCACGCTGGGTGAAGGCGCGCGCGACCGCTGGCGCGGGCGCACCGTCGGCCTCGTCCCGCAGCGGCTGCATCTCGTGCAGGCGCTGACCGTGCACGACAATCTCGCGCTCGCGCAGTCCCTCGCCGGCCATCCGCACGACCCGTTGCGCATCACCGCGCTGCTGGAGGCCGTGGGTGTGGCGGATCTCGCGCACCGCCATCCCCGCGCGTTGTCGCAGGGGGAAGCGCAACGCGTGGCGATCGCGCGCGCAGTGATCAACCGCCCCGCGTTGCTGCTGGCCGACGAGCCCACGGCCAGTCTCGACGATACGCACGCGGCAACCGCGCTGGAATTGCTGCGGGCGCAGGCCGTCGAAGCCGGCGCGACGCTGGTGGTGGCCTCCCACGACCATCGCGTCCGCGCGCTGTTGCCCAACCGATACGCGCTGGCGCCGGTCGCACGCGCTGGCGCAGGTGTCGCGCGATGAACATGTCCCGACTGGCCCTGGCCTATGTGCGCCGGCGACCGCTGTCGACGGCACTGGTGATCCTGCTGCTGGCGCTCGGCGTCGCCGTGGTCACGCTGACGTTGCTGCTCGCGCATGAACTGGAGACGCGACTGCACCGCGACGCCGGCGGCATCGACCTCGTCGTCGGCGCCAAGGGCAGCCCACTGCAGCTCGTGCTGGCGGGCGTGTATCACGTCGACGTTCCGCCGGGCAACATTCCGCTGGCGGCGATCGGCGAATTGCGCGCCAATCCGCTGGTGGCCAACGTCATTCCGCTGGCACTGGGCGACAGTTTCCGCGGCTTCCGCATCGTGGGCACCGAGCCGTCGTTCGTGGCGCTCTACGGCGGCGTGCCGGCGCATGGCGCGCTATGGTCGGAACCGCTGGACGCCGTGCTCGGCACCGACGTGGCGCGCGCCACCGGCCTCGCGGTGGGCGCCACCTTCGCGGGCTCCCACGGGCTGACGGAGGGCGGCGGCGAGCATGGCGAAGCGCGCTATCGGGTCACCGGCATCCTGGCGCGCAGTGGCACCGTGCTCGATCGGCTCGTGCTCACCGGCGTCGACAGCGTCTGGGCCGTGCACGCGCAGCATCAACCCGGCATGGGCGCCAATCTGGTCGCCGCGGCGAAGGAACCCGCGAAGGCGGAAGCCGCTGGCGCCGGCACGGTGCACCACGCCGATGACGACGACCACGAGGTCACGCTGGCGCTGGTGCAATTCAAGAGCCCGCTGGCGGCTGTCAGCCTCGCCCGCTCGATCAATCGGGACACCGCGCTGGTCGCCGCGTCACCGGCGCTCGAAACGGCGCGTCTGCTCACCGTCTTCGGCGCGGGCATCGACCTGATCCGGGCGTTTGCGGGCGTGCTGATGGCAGCCTCGGCGCTGATGCTGTTCGTGGCGCTCGCCCAGGCGCTGGAGGATCGCCGCTACGATCTCGCGATCATCCGTACGCTGGGCGCAACGCGATGGCAGGTGGCCGGCGTGCTGCTGGTCGAAAGCGTATTGCTTGCCGCCGCGGCCGCGGCGTTGGGCATTGCCCTGGCGCACGGGGCGGCATGGGCGCTCGGGCAGTGGGTGCCCGATGCGGCGCCGCTCGCGGGCGCTGCCTGGCGCTGGCTGCCCGCCGAGTGGGCGGTGCTCGCGCTGGCACTGGGCGCCGGTATACTCTCGGCACTATGGCCGGCGTGGCGCGCCTATCGCCTCGATGTTGCAGCCACGCTCGCGGAAGGATGACGACGATGAACCTTCGACCGCAACACCTCTGCATCGCGCTGCTGGCGGTGGCCGGCGCTGCCGGTGCGATCAACACCGGCATCGGCGGTGCGGGCCTGCCGTCCGCCATCAGTTTCTCGGCCTCGATATTGCCCGAACGCGAGGGCGTGGTCTCGTGGCAGACGCTGGCACAGGTGCAGCCGGTGAAGCAGGGCGGCAAGATGGCCTATGAATTCTCCCGCGACATCCTGGCGCTCGACCGCAAGGAAGTGAAGGTGCAGGGCTTCATGATCCCGCTCGATGTCGGCGACAAGCAGCGCCGCTTCCTGCTGTCCGCCGTGCCGCCGCATTGCCAGTTCTGCCTGCCGGCTGGGGCTGACGCCATCGTCGAGGTCGAGGCGCGGACACCCATTGCCTATACGTTCGACCCCATCGTCGTGTCGGGGCGCTTTGCCGTGCTGAAGGACGATAGCTCCGGCGTGATGTACAAGGTGACCGACGCCGGCCGCGTCGAGGTTGCGCCGGCCAAGCCGGCGGCGGCTGCGTCGAAGTCTGCCGCGCCGTCCCGCTAGCGAGCCAGGCCCAACTGACGGCGCAGCGCTTGGTCCCGGCGGCGGGTGCTTACCCGAATCCGCTATAATTTCAAGCAATTACGCAACCACTGCGCGCCCACAAGGCGCCGCCGCTCATGGAACTCGCCAAAAGCTTCGAACCCCACGCCATCGAGGCGAAGTGGTACCCGTTCTGGTCGGACAACGGGCTCTTCAAGGCGTCGATGCAGCCCGGCGCCAAGCCGTTCTGCATCCAGCTGCCGCCACCCAACGTCACGGGCACGCTGCACATGGGGCATGCATTCCAGCAGACGCTGATGGACGCGATGATCCGCTACCGGCGCATGCGCGGGGACAACACGCTGTGGCAGGTGGGTACCGATCACGCGGGCATCGCCACGCAGATCGTCGTGGAACAGCAATTGAAGGCGGAAGGCAAGTCGCGCCACGATCTCGGCCGCGAGGCCTTCGTCGAGCGCGTGTGGGCGTGGAAGGAAGAGTCCGGCAACGCGATCACGAAGCAGATGCGGCGCCTCGGCGCCTCGGCCGACTGGTCGCGCGAGCGTTTCACGATGGACGCCGGCCTGTCGGCGGCGGTGCTCGAGACCTTCGTGCGCCTGTATGAGGACGGTCTCATCTATCGCGGCAAGCGTCTCGTCAACTGGGACCCGAAGCTCGGCACCGCGGTGTCGGACCTCGAGGTCGACAGCGAGGAAGAGCAGGGCAAGCTGTGGGAGATCCGCTATCCGCTGGCCGATGGCAGCGGTTCGCTGGTGGTGGCCACCACGCGTCCCGAGACCATGCTGGGCGACGTTGCGGTGGCGGTCAATCCGAACGACGAACGCTATGCGGCCATGGTCGGCAAGCTCGTTACGCTGCCGCTCACCGGGCGCGAAATTCCCGTGATCGCCGACGACTACGTCGATCGCGAATTCGGCACCGGTTGCGTCAAGATCACGCCGGCGCACGATTTCAACGACTGGCAGGTCGGACAGCGACACAATCTCGCGCCGATCACGATCTTCAATCTCGATGCGACGATCAACGATCACGCGCCGGCGCCCTATCGCGGCCTCAATCGCTACGTCGCGCGCAAGGCGGTACTGGCCGACCTGACGGCAGCCGGAATGCTGGTGGCGGAGAAGCCGCACAAGATGGTGGTGCCGCGCTGCGGGCGCACCGGCGAAGTGGTCGAGCCGATGCTGACCGACCAGTGGTTCATGGACATGCGCAAGCCCGCGCCGGCTTCACATCCGTATTTTCCGGGACGCTCCATCCAGGATCTGTGCCTCGCGGCAGTGGATGCGGGACTCGTGCCGCCCGGTGGCGGCGCGCCGGAGAAGGTGCGCTTCGTGCCGGGCGAATGGCTGTCGACGTATCACCACTGGATCCACAACATCCAGGACTGGTGCATCTCGCGGCAGCTGTGGTGGGGCCATCGCATTCCCGCGTGGTACGACGAGGCCGGCAACATCTACGTCGCGCGCAGCGAAGACGACGCGCGCGCACAGGCACTGGCCAGACTGGGCCGTGAACCGGCAACGTTGCGCCAGGACGAAGACGTGCTCGACACCTGGTTTTCGTCCGCGCTGTGGTGCCACTCCACACTCGGCTGGCCGGCCGAGACGCCCGAGTTGCGCACGTTCCTGCCGTCGTCGGTGCTGGTGACCGGCTTCGACATCATCTTCTTCTGGGTCGCCCGGATGATCATGACCACCACCTATTTCACCGGCCGCATTCCCTTCCAGGACGTCTACATCAATGCGCTCGTCCGCGACGACGAAGGCCAGAAGATGTCCAAGTCGAAGGGCAACGTGCTCGACCCGCTCGACCTGATCGACGGCATCGACGTCGAGGCGCTGGTGGCCAAAAGCAGCAGCAACATGATGGACCCGCGGCAGGCGGAGAAGATTGCGCAGCGCACGCGCAAGCAGTATCCGGAAGGCATTCCCGCGTTCGGCGCCGATGCGCTGCGCTTCACGTTCGCGTCGCTGGCCACGTTCAACCGCACGCTCAACTTCGACCTCAATCGCTGCGAGGGCTATCGCAACTTCTGCAACAAGCTGTGGAATGCCACGCGCTTCGTGCTGATGAATCTCGAAGGCAAGGATTGCGGCACCGACGATGCGCTGCCCCGCACGTTGAGCTTCGTCGACCGCTGGCTGCTGGGCCGGCTGCAGCAGGCCAAGCACGATATCGCGACCAACATCGACCAGTATCGTTTCGATCTCGCCGCCCGCGCGCTGTATGAATTCGTGTGGGACGAGTATTGCGACTGGTACCTCGAGTTGGCGAAAGTGCAGCTGGCCCAGTCCGAGGCCAATGGCGACGAAGCCGCCGCGCGCGGCACGCGCAGCGTGCTGGTACGTGAACTCGAGGCCACGCTGCGCCTCGCGCATCCGTTCATACCGTTCATCACCGAAGAGCTGTGGCAGACGGTGGCCCCGTTGGCCGGCAAGTCGGGCATCTCGATCTCCACGCAGCCGTTTCCGGTCGCCAATTTCACGCGGGTCGATGCGGGTGCCGACGCGAAGATGGCGCAGTTGAAGGCCATCGTGGCCGCATGCCGCGAACTCCGCGGCGAAATGAACCTGTCGCCCGCCGTGCGCGTGCCGCTGATCGTCACCGGGGATGCCGCGGCGCTGCGCGAATTTGCGCCGTACCTGCTGCCGCTGGCCAAGGTATCGAGTGTTGCGATCGTCGACGATCTGCCCACCACCGATTCACCGGTGGCGGTGGCCGGTGTGTTCCGGATGATGCTGCACATCGAGATCGATCCTGTTGTCGAGCGCGAACGCATCGGCAAGGAGAAAAGCCGGATCGACACCGAGATCGTCAAGGCACAGGCCAAGCTCGGCAACGAGAGTTTCGTGGCGCGCGCGCCGGCGCCGGTGGTGGAACAGGAACGCGCGCGTCTCGCCTCGTTCATCGCCACGCGCGACAAGCTGCAGCAGCAGTTCGACCGGCTTGGCGGATAGGCGCGTGGCGATGGCGCAGCGGTGAAGCTGCAGGCGAGGTTATAGGCGATTGGTGTAGGCGATCGATGCACGCGATCGATGTAGGCGAGGCTTCAGCCTCGCGGATTCATCGCGCATGCCTGCGAGGCTGAAGCCTCGCCTACACCGTCGCCTACACCGTCGCCTACACCGTCGCCTACACCGTCGCCTACACCGTCGCCCACAGCGGCGCGACGATCGCGCGTTAATCCGCGCGCTTCACAAACGCCGTCACTTCCTCGCGGTCGTGGTAGAGCTGGCGTACACGCAGCGTGTGGTGCAGTCCCGCCGCATCGATGATCGCCGCGATCCGCGCCTCGCAGCGGCGCACTTCGTCGTAGCGCTTCTTCATCGGCAATTTCAGGTTGAAGATCGCGCGGCGCGTGGCGCCGTCGGCCATCCAGTGGCCGATCATCTCCGCGATGCGCAGCGGCTGCTCGACAATGTCGCACACGAGCCAATCGACCGCGCGCCGGGGGCGCCAGCGCAGCCCATCCTCGCGCAGGTGCGTGACCAGCGGATCGTCCGCGACGCTCCCCTTCAATGGCCCGTTGTCGACAGCGGTGACCTTGAGTCCGCGCCTTGCCAATTGCCATGTCCAGCCGCCGGGTGCGGCGCCCAGGTCCACCGCATACAGTCCCGGCCGCAGCGCCGCGCGATCGGCATTGTCGAGCAGCACGGCAAAGGCCTCGGCCAGCTTCAACGTCGAACGCGACGGCGCGCTGCCCGGCATCCGCAGGCGCGGGATGCCCGATGGCCACGCGCTGCGCTCCGGGTCATCACTGGTGCCGACGTAGGCCTGCGTGCCACTGGTGAGCAGTACATGCAAACGCAGCGTCGTGTCGGCGGCGATGGTACCGGAGGCGCGCAACGCGGCATCGAGCCGGGTTTCAAGCGAGCGGGCCAGCGGCGAGAGTTCCTTGCCGTCGTTGGTGTCGGGATACTCGATCCAGATGCTCTGCCACGGCCCATCGCCGTCAAGGCGGCGCGCCTCGATGGCGGCAAGCAGTGGCGTGACCCGATCGGCGCGGCTGCCCCCTGCCGTGAATCCTGGCAGCGCCAGCGCATCGCTGCCGACGAACAGCGAACGGGCGAAAATCGGCGGTGCGACGGCGATCGCATCGCCGATCCGGGTCAGGTCAGCAGCGTCGCCACGCGCCACGACGATGGCTGTCGCCGCCGTCGCGTCGACGTCGATCGTGGCATCGAGGACTGCGGCGAGGCGCCGCAGATCCGCCGCGGTTTCGGCTTCGAAACCGCCGCGGCAACAGGCGACCCAGGTGGCGGTGGCGGACGTCACGCGGGGTGACGCCTCACGCCGATGTTCAGGCGTTTTCGGGCTCGCGCGCGGGACGCTTCATCAGCAGCGCGGGCAATTGCTTCGCCTTGGCCGCGCGATGCTGGCCGTGCGAAGCCCCTGCGGCAGGGCTGCGCGCGGGCATGGGCGGCTGGTCGGGATTGAGCGCATAGGCGAGATCGCGATCGCGTTCCCGTTCGTTGCGCTCGGCCGGGGGACGCTCGCGGCGCACGCTCTCCGCCGGGGCCTCGGTGCGCGCACGGGGTTCGGCGCGGGGTTCGGCACGCGCCGGCGCGGCGACGGCGGCAGACGAAGAACCTTCGCGGCGGCCGCGCGCGGGACGTGCTTCGCTGCGCTCGCGCATCGGCACGCGCGCGCTGGCAGCAGCCGGATCGAAGCCGTCGAGCGTCTGCACGTCGATCTTCTTCTTGAGCATCTTCTCGATTTCGCTCAGGTATTTTTCTTCTTCCGGCGCCACGAAGGAGATGGCGGCGCCCTCGGCGCCCGCGCGGCCGGTGCGGCCGATGCGGTGGATGTAATCCTCGGGGACATGCGGCAGCTCGTAGTTGACGACGAGCGGCAGGTCGTC